>NZ_JASCPT010000045.1:0-40387 GCF_029959775.1 Pseudomonas sp. PS01270
TATAGTTAAACTTTGATTACCGCACTTCAATTTCTTGCATTTACCTAATCTGATGCTTATGCAACAACCGATAAAAAGTAGGCCGCGAAACCCCTAAAACTTTCGCGGCCACACTCAAATTATCACTGTGCCGGTTCAACACATCACACAACGCCTGCCGTTCCGCCCGGGTTTTGTAATCCTCCAGCGTGCCCATCGGTGTGGCGATCGAATGCTGGCTGATCAACCCCAAATCCCGCGCCTCGATCTGGCGGCCCTCGGCCAACACCAACCCACGCCTGACCCGGTTAGCCAGCTCGCGCACATTGCCCGGCCAGTCGTGCTTGCCCATGGCAATCAGCGCGTCTTCGCTGAAGCTTCTTGGCCTGCGCCCGGTTTCGTGGCTGTAGAAGTGCGAAAAGTGGTTGGCCAGCATCGATAGATCGCCGTGGCGCTCGCGCAATGGCGCTGTGACCACTTGCAGGACGTTCAGCCGGTAATAAAGGTCTTCACGAAAGCGCTTCTTCTCGATTGCTGCTTCCAGGTCAACGTGGGTTGCTGCCAGCACGCGCACATCCACCGGTATCGGCTGACTGCCGCCAACCCGCTCGATGTGCTTCTCCTGGAGAAAGCGCAGCAGATTGGCCTGCAATTCCAGCGGCAGGTCGCCGATTTCATCGAGGAACAACGTGCCGCCATTCGCCGCTTCGATGCGTCCGACCTTGCGCTGGTGTGCGCCGGTGAACGCGCCTTTCTCGTGGCCGAACAATTCTGACTGGATCAAATGCTCGGGAATCGCCCCGCAGTTGATCGCTACAAACGGTTTGTTGTGACGCTGGGATTGTCGGTGCAGGGTGCGCGCGACCAGCTCTTTGCCGGTGCCGCTTTCGCCGCGAATCAGCACGGGCGATTCGGTCGGGGCAAGTTTGCTCAGCAGTTTGCGCAGTTCGCGGATCGGTTTGCTGTCGCCGAGCAGTTCGTGCTCTGGCTGATCGACATGAATCGTGCCCTGCCCGCGCAGGCGCGCCATGCCGAAGGCGCGGCCGAGGGTGACCTGTACGCGAGAGACGTCGAAGGGCAAGGTGTGGAAGTCGAAGAACCATTCACAAACGAAGTCACCGACGTTCTGTAAGCGCAGGACTTCCTGATTGAGCACAGCGATCCATTCAGTACCGCTGCGGCTGATCAGCTCTTTGACGGCTTCGGGTCGTTCCAGATGGAACGGCTGCAAACGCAGCAGGCCGACATCGCAAGCGCGGGAAGCAGCGTTTTCCAGATTACAACTGTCGACATCCCAGCCTATGGCGCGCAATCCGGGCAACAGGCGATGGCAGTCGTCGCAGGGATCGACCACCAGTAAACGTCTCGACGCAGGCGCTTCGCTCATGACTGTTCCTTGGCGCCAAATTTGATAAATGATCGAAAAAACAGTCATTTGGCAGACCCGGTTGTAACACTAGCAAGATTTTGACGGGGGCTTGTACCGATTGCTTATAGGGCGGGTATTAAAAGAGTTATAAGAAAGTTGGTTGTTAGTTAGCTATCGACTATTTGCGGGGAGTCAAAGAGCGGAACGTCACCCTAGCCCTCTCCCAAGGCAGAGGGAACTGACCGAGGTGTTTGCGCGGGGTACGCCGATCTGAAAGACCAAGCCGAACTCGAGTTTGAAAAAAGCCCACAACTCGGCCCCCTTTCCTTGGGGAGAGGGGGGAATTCAGCGCGGTGTTCGGACATGTGCAGGATTAACGGAACGAACTTACGTTATGTAAAGAACCTGAAATTTCTTTGTTTCATGTGTGACCCGCCCCCCGGTTGCGTGCATCAGTACAAGTAACCCGCCGCACGGTAAGCCCAACCGACGGCACATCACTTGATTGGGCGCGAATAGAGAGAAGACCCCATGACTGCCCCGCTGCGTATCAACGAAGCTCTTCTGATTGCCAACCACGCCTTCAAGCCTTTCCAGTGCGTGGCCTGGGCGCCACAAGACGGCAATGGCGAACTGAGCCTGACCGTCGTCGACCGCACCAACTCCCACATCGGTCGCAAACAGATCCCGAGCAGCGCCTACTCTGACCCGGCGCAACTCGAACAACTGCTGCAGCAGGCCCGCGCCGAGCTGAGCGAAGACGGCCACAAGTTGCAATCCTGGTCGATGCCACACTGATAACCGAACAAGGGCGGATGACGTTAAAGTCATCCGCCCTTGTTGTGTGCGTAGCCGAACAATTAACGTAGTTGCAGTGCCGTTTCATCCAAAGTACTTGGCTCGCTTGCGAGTGGTTCAACAAGACACTGTTCTGGCACAGTGCGACCGTCCTTCTGTTAGTACACCCAGTTGTACTTATCGCGTTTCGGGGATTGAATGTTTCGCTCGTGCAGTCAGCCGCCCAACCACTGGGTATCGGCTCAGGCACAAGGAGACGCGTGCATGTCCACCCTGAGCCCTTATGCGCTGCCTACTGCATGGACCGCCCCCGGTTCGCTCGACCCGGCATTCGCCATTGGCGGTGTTGCGCAGGTGTACTTTGCCGGCAGTTTGTCCAGCCAGACTCAACATGTCACGCTCGATGCACAGGGTCGGATTCTGGTCGCGGCCAAGGTCGGTACATCCAAGGGAAGCCGTTTTGGCCTGGCGCGGCTGCTGGCCGATGGGTCGGCGGATTTGTCGTTCGGCATTCAGGGCAGCGTGATCGGCAGCTTTGTCGAGGGTTTCGAAGCCAAGGCCGGCAAGGTTCAGGTGTTAGCCGACGGCAAGATTCTGCTGGCCGGCCTGCATTATGAAGATACCCGACGCACCCTGCCCGCCCTCGCCCTGTTCGATGCCAACGGCCAGCCAGACCGATTCTTCGGCGATGACGGTTTCCAGGTGGTGCGGCTGCCCGGCGAGCTGTCCATGGGCACCCGCGACAACTGGTTGCCGCCGGGCGTGCCGGGCGTCGAAGCCTGTGACTTTGTGGTGCAGGAAGACGGCCGTATTCTGCTGATCGCCAACCATCATTTCAGCCTTGCCGACCACGCCGGGATGCTGATTCGCCTGCATGCCGATGGCCGGCTCGACGAATCCTTCAATGGACGCGGATTCGTCGTGGTCCGCCACCTGCTGCTCAATACCTGGCTGAGTACGCTGCTGTTGAAGAAGGATGGGCGCGTCGTGGTCGCAGGCTCCATCGACTTTCCTCAGCAAGGCCTGCTGGCGGTGTACCGGCCCGATGGCAGCCTGGATGAGCGCTTCGCCGTCGATGGCTTCATGGCCTTCAAGGCCCACGGCAATAGCGCTCAGGTCAGCCAGATCATTGAATCCGACGACAGGCTTTATTGCTTCGGCAGCAGCCGCGATCCAATCCGCTGTTTGACGTTTGTCCTGCACGCCAACGGTCGACCGGATCTGCACTGTCATCATGGCCAACCACAGGTGGTGGACATCGGTCCCAGCGGATGCCAATGGAACGCCGCCCGGTTGATGAGCGATGGCCGCATCGTTGCCGTGGGCGCGACCATCGGCGGGGTTGAAGCCGACTTCATGGTCGCCCGTTATCAAGCTGACGGCAGTCTCGATCCAGCGTTCGGCCAGGGCCACGGTTGGTTGCGCACGCGACTGGGGCGAAGTCTCGATACAGCCAATTCTCTGGCCGTACAAACTGACGGCGCAATTGTGGTTGGTGGCTATTCGCTGGATGGCAACTACCGGGCAATGGTTGCGCGTTATCTGAATCCATAGAGCATTCAACAGGATCGAGATTATCGGCGACTTGATCTTCCTTGAAACATCCGGCAACTTTCGCGCTTCTAAATAAAAGGAGCAGCCGATGTCCGGTTCAATCGCCCAGGCGTTCGCGCACAACTTCCTCGGGCAATCGCCACGCTGGTACAAGGCGACCATCGTCGGTTTTCTCATTCTCAACGCCGTGGTGCTATTCACCATCGGCCCGGTCGCCGCAGGCTGGTTGCTGGTGATCGAATTCATCTTCACCCTGGCCATGGCGCTCAAGTGTTATCCGTTGATGCCCGGCGGCCTGCTGTTGATTGAAGCGTTGCTGTTGAAGATGACCACGCCGCAAGCGCTCTACGATGAGTTGCTGCACAACTTTCCGGTGATCCTGCTGCTGATGTTCATGGTTGCCGGCATCTACTTCATGAAAGATCTGCTGCTGTTTCTCTTCTCGCGGCTCCTGTTGGGCGTGCGTTCAAAAGCCATTCTGGCGCTGATGTTCTGCTTCTTGTCGGCATTTCTTTCGGCGTTTCTTGATGCGTTGACCGTGACGGCGGTGATCATCAGTGCGGCTGTCGGCTTCTACTCGGTGTATCACCGGGTCGCGTCGGGCAACGATCCACGTAAGGACAGCGAATTCGGTGACGATGAGCATTTACCGTCGCGACACCATGAGGACCTGAATCAATTCCGCGCTTTCCTGCGCAGCCTGTTGATGCACGGCGCGGTCGGCACAGCGCTCGGTGGCGTCTGCACCTTGGTCGGTGAGCCGCAGAACCTGTTGATTGGCCATGAGATGGGCTGGCATTTCGGCGAGTTCTTCCAGAAGGTAGCCCCGGTGTCGCTGCCGGTACTGGTGGCGGGTCTGGTCACTTGCGTGCTGCTGGAGAAGCTGCGCTGGTTCGGGTACGGCACACTGCTGCCGGACAACGTCCGCGCCGTGTTGGCCAACTACGCTGCCGAGGACAACGCCAAACGCACGCCTCGTCAGACGGCGGCGCTGCTGGTGCAAGGCGCGGCGGCGCTGATTCTGATTGGTTGCCTGGCGTTTCACCTGGCTGAAGTCGGCCTGATCGGTTTGATGGTGATTGTGTTGATCACTGCATTTACCGGCATCACCGACGAGCATCGCCTGGGCAGCGCATTCAAGGACGCCATGCCGTTTACCGCGCTGCTGGTGGTATTTTTTGCCGTGGTGGCAGTCATTCACGATCAGCATCTGTTCGTCCCACTCATCGAGTGGGTCTTGGCGTTGCCGATGGATCAACAGCCGGGCATGTTGTTCATCGCCAATGGCCTGCTCTCGGCGATCAGCGACAACGTATTTGTCGCGACCATTTACATCACTGAGGTGAAACAGGCTTTTCTTGCCGGGCACATGACTCGCGAGCACTTCGAAACGTTGGCGATTGCGATCAACACCGGCACCAATCTGCCGAGTGTGGCGACACCGAATGGTCAGGCAGCGTTTCTGTTCCTGCTGACCTCGGCGATCGCGCCGCTGGTACGTCTGTCGTACGGGCGCATGGTGTGGATGGCGGTGCCGTATACCGTGGTGATGGGACTGCTGGGCTGGTATGCGGTGAGCTATTGGCTATAACGACTAGCGATGTGTAGGAGCTGCCGAAGGCTGCGATCTTTTGATTGGGACGCAGAGCGTCCCGGGCTGCATTCCCACGCAGAGCGTGGGAACGATCAAACACCGCAAAACCCATGTAGGAGTGGATCAGCGCGGGAGGATGTACTGCTCGATCGCCAAAGCCACGCCGTCTGCGGTGTTGGCAGCGGTGACGACATCCGCCTGACGCTTCACCGCCTCTTCCGCCTGCCCCATGGCAATCGACAAGCCGGCGCATTTGAACATCGCCGGGTCGTTGCCGCCGTCGCCGATGACAGCGGTTTGCTCCAGCGGCACGCCGAGGTATTCGGCAATGGTTGTCAGCGCGGTGCCTTTGTTGGCCTCAAGCGCAGTGACGTCCAGATACACCGGCTGCGAGCGCGACACTTGCGCCATGCCGTTGACCTTGGGCAACAGCTGCGCCTCCAGCTCAATCAGCAACTCAGTGTTGTTGCTGGTGGCAACGATCTTGTCGATGCGCTCCAGATACGGTTCGAAACTCTCGACCACCACCGGCGGATAGCCGAGGCCGCTCTGTTCACGTGGGACCATCGGCCCGTGCGGGTCCTTGAGCAGCCAGTCGCCGCCACTGAACACCCAGATTTCCACCTCCGGTTGATCGGCAAACTGCGCCAGAGCAATCAGCGCGGTCGTGGCCGGCAGATAATGCGCGGCCAACAGTGTGCCGTCCGGTTTGACGATGGTGCCGCCATTGAACGCCGCTGTCGGCAAATCAACGCCCAGCGCCTCGATCTGCTGCAACATGGCTTTCGGCGGGCGGCCGCTGGCGAGGCTGAACAGCACGCCGGCATCGCGCAGCGAGCGCACAGCTTCGATGGTGCGTTGGTTCAGCGTGTGATCCGGCAGCAACAGTGTGCCGTCCATGTCGCTGAGCAGAAAACGTATCGGTTGTTTCGACAAATCACTCATCCCAGGCTGTGCCAGACGCGACCATCGCGAGTCAGCAGATCTTCGGCGGCTTGCGGGCCATCTTCGCCGGCCGCATACGTCTCGACGCTCGCATCCTGCTGCCAGGCATCAAGGAAAGGCTGCACCGCTCGCCAACCGTTCTCAATGTTGTCGGCACGCTGGAACAGCGTCTGATCGCCGGTCAGGCAGTCGTAGATCAAGGTTTCGTAGCCAGTCGACGGCTGCATCTCGAAGAAATCCTTATACGCAAAACCCAGCTCGATATTAGCCATGTTCAGCGCCGGCCCCGGGCGCTTGGCCAGCAGGTCGAACCACATGCCTTCGTTTGGCTGGATCTGTATACGCAGGTAAGTCGGCTGCAACTCGTCGACTTCGGTGTCGCGGAACTGTGCGTACGGCGCCGGTTTGAAACAGATGACGATCTCGGTGTCGCGCACGCTCATGCGCTTGCCGGTGCGCAGATAGAACGGCACGCCGACCCAGCGCCAGTTATCGATCATCACCTTGAGCGCCACGTAGGTTTCCGTGGTGCTGTCGGGCGAGACGTTGGCTTCTTCGCGATAACCCTTCAATGGCTGGTCATCGCGCTTGCCGGCGCTGTACTGGCCGCGCACCGAGTTGGCCCGGGCTTCCTCCGTCGACCAGGGACGAATCGCCCCGACCACTTTGGCTTTCTCGCCGCGCACCGCGTCAGCGCCGAAAGCAGCCGGCGGTTCCATGGCGACCATGGCCAGCAACTGGAACAGGTGATTGGGCACCATGTCGCGCAGTGCGCCGGTGTGTTCGTAAAAACTGCCACGGGTTTCCACGCCGACGGTTTCCGCCGCAGTGATCTGCACGTGGTCGATGTAATGGTTGTTCCAGAACGCTTCGAACAGGCTGTTGGAGAACCGGCTGACCAGGATGTTCTGCACGGTTTCCTTGCCCAGGTAATGGTCGATCCGGTAGATCTGCTTTTCGCTCATGACCTTGAGCAGGCAAGCGTTCAAGGCTTCGGCAGTGTGCAGATCGGAGCCGAACGGCTTCTCGATCACCACCCTTCTGAACGCTTCGGGCGTTTCTTCAAGCAAACCGGCGCTGCCGAGACGGCGCACCACTTCACTGAAGAAGCGCGGCGCGGTGGCCAGGTAGAACACCGCATTGCCAGTGCCGCTGTCGGCGATTTTCGCCGCCAGGGCTGAATAAGTGCTGTCGTCGAGGAAATCGCCCTGGACGTAGCTGATGCCCTTGGCGAGCTTGGCCCACAAGGCCGGATCAAGCATCTGATCGCCCTTGCCGACCTTCGCTGCCACTTCGGTACGGATGAAGTCTTCGAGCTTTTGCGCGAAGGCTTCATCGGTAATGGCGTTGTGATCAACGCCGACGATCCGCAGATTCTCGTCGAGCAGGCCGTCGCGACTGAGGTTGTACAGCGCCGGCATGAGCAAGCGCTTGACCAGGTCGCCGTGGGCACCGAACAGGAACAGCGTGGTCGGTGGTGCGGGTTCTGCCTTGGATTTTCTGCGGATCGTACGGGTCATTTCTTGGCAATCTCCACGTGGCCGCCGAAGCCGAAGCGTTGTGCCGACAGGATTTTGTCACCGAAGGTGCCCTGCCCGCGCGAGCGGTAACGGGAGAAAAGCGAATTGGACAGCACCGGTACCGGCACCGCTTGCTCCATGGCCGCCTCGATGGTCCATTGGCCTTCGCCACTGTCGGCGACCGAGCCGGAGAAGCCGTCAAGCTTCGGATCGCTGGCCAGCGCATCGGCAGTCAGGTCCAGCAGCCACGACGAAACCACGCTGCCACGACGCCAGACTTCAGCGATATCAGCCACGTTCAGATCAAATCGCTGATCTTCCGGCAGGCGTTCGCTGGATTTGGTCTTGAGGATGTCGAAGCCCTCGGCGAACGCGGCCATCATGCCGTACTCGATGCCGTTGTGGATCATCTTCACGAAGTGCCCGGCACCGGCGGGACCGGCGTGGATGTAGCCGTGCTCGGCACGGTGGTCATCGGACTTGCGGTCCTTGGTACGCGGGATGTCGCCCATGCCCGGTGCCAGTGCGGCGAACAGCGGATCCAGACGTTTGACCGTCTCGGCGTCGCCGCCAATCATCATGCAATAACCGCGTTCCAGGCCCCAGACGCCGCCGGAGGTGCCGACGTCGATGTAGTGCAGGCCCTTCTCGTTCAGCGTCTTGGCGCGACGAATGTCGTCCTTGTAGTTGGTGTTGCCGCCGTCGATGATCGTATCGCCGGGCTCAAGCAGTTCGCTCAGGGTGTTGATGGTGTCTTCGGTCGGTGCGCCCGCCGGCAGCATGACCCAGACCGCGCGCGGCTTGTCGAGGCCGGCAACCAGTGCTGGCAAGTCGGCGACGCCAGTGGAGCCCTCGGCGACCAGGTTATCGATGAAAGCGGTATTGCGGTCGTAAACAACGGTGGTGTGCCCGTTGAGCATCAGACGTCGCGCAATATTGCCGCCCATGCGGCCCAGTCCAATAATCCCGAGTTGCATGTGCTGATGCTCCTTACTACAAATAAATGTGTGTCATTGGTTATAGCCCAACGCGACTGATGGAGGTTAGTCCAGAGCGTTGCGATGAAGTTTCCGGGCATTGTGCCCGATCCAGAGTGATAACGCCCCGAATCCTGCCGAAGACACACCGACCATGAAAAATAAAAAAGTTCCCTTCCAGGGCAAAAGAAATCAAAATTGGCGCCGATAGTAAGTCAAGCGCCTCAAAACGAGGAGTGACTTACAGTTGATGCACGCCATTTGCGAGGTGAGCAATGGGCACAGTACATACAGCAATGCCGCCACAAACCCTCTACGTTACGATCCGTCGCGATGAATTGCGCCAGTTGAAAGACGAGCGCGACCAGTTGAAGCACGAATTGGCGCAATTGCGCGCACTGACCCAGGGCTCGCAGCCGCAACCGCGTCCGGTTGTGCAGCGCGCACCCCACGCCTGATCCTCGCCTGCTTCGGGAACGGCCCTCGTCGTTCCCGACACGTTGCACCTCTGACCGCTTGATACACACCAACAGCGGCGCTTAACAAATCTTTCACAAGCCCTTGGGGATACTTCGCCCCATTCTGGCCGTGCCTGCGTGTACGGCCTCTGTTCGTCGGTGTCATGGAAGCGTTTCCGGCGTGGGTCTGATGATTGAGCTGGAGCGCTGAATGGCATTGTTCAAACGCAGCAAAACGACTGCGACCGGTTTCGACTGGGCCGGATTCATCTGGTTGTTCGTCTTCTTCTGGTACTTCTCGGGCATCACTCAACTGCTGATCCAGCTGACCGGCACGTCTGGTTTCACAGGATTCCGTCAGGCGTTCGTGATGAGTGCACTGTGGCTGGCGCCGATGCTGCTGTTCCCCAAACAGACGCGTCTGCTTGCGGCAATCATCGGTGTGGTGCTGTGGGCCTGCTCGATGGCCAGCCTGGGTTACTTCTTCATTTATCAGCAGGAATTCTCGCAGAGCGTCATCTTCATCATGTTCGAGTCGAACGTGTCGGAAGCCGGCGAGTACATGACCCAGTATTTTGCCTGGTGGATGATCCCGGCGTTCCTCGCCCATACCGCGTTCGCTTACTTTTTATGGACGCGTCTGCGCCCGGTTTACATGCCGCGTGGTCGCGCGCTGGTAGCGGCGACGGCGATTGTCATCGCCGTGGCCGGTTATCCGCTGATCAAACAAACCATGCGCATGGGCAATTTCGCTGAAGGCTTCGAGAAATTCGAAACCCGCATCGAGCCTGCCGTGCCGTGGCAGATGGCTGTGGCGTATCACCGCTATCTGGAAACGCTGGGGGACATGCAAGGCATGCTCGACAGCGCGAGCAAGATCCCGCCGCTGAAAAACCTCAAGGACGCCTCGGCCGGGCAACCGGCGACGCTGGTGCTGGTCATCGGTGAATCGACCAACCGCCAGCGCATGAGCCTCTACGGTTATCCGCGCAACACCACGCCGGAACTGGACAAACTCAAGGATCAACTGGCGATCTTCGACAACGTCATCACCCCGCGCCCGTACACCATCGAAGCGCTGCAGCAAGTGCTGACCTTCGCCGACGAGCAGAACCCCGACCTGTACCTGTCGACGCCATCGCTGGTCAGCGTGATGAAACAGGCTGGTTACAAGACGTTCTGGATCACCAACCAGCAGACCATGACCAAGCGCAACACCATGCTCACGACCTTCTCCGAACAGGCTGACGAGCAGGTGTACCTGAACAACAACCGCAACCAGAACTCGGCGCAATACGATGGCGACGTCATTGAGCCGTTCAACAAGGCGCTGGCCGATGCGGCGCCGCGCAAGCTGATCGTCGTGCATCTGCTCGGCACGCACATGAGCTACCAGTACCGTTATCCGCCGACGTTCGATAAGTTCAAGGATCGCCAGGGCGTTCCGGCTGGCGTGCGTGACGATCAGGTACCGACTTACAACAGCTATGACAATGCCGTGCTGTACAACGACTTCGTAGTCTCGAGCCTGATCAAGGACTACGCCAAAACCGACCCGAATGGCTTCCTGCTGTACCTGTCCGACCACGGTGAAGATGTCTTCGACTCGGCCGGCCACGGCACGCTGGGCCGCAACGAAAACAAACCGACCGCGCCGATGTACACCATCCCGTTCATGGCCTGGGCCTCGCCAAAGTGGAAGGAAAACCATGACTGGAACTTCGCCGGCGACCTCAGCCGCCCGTACAGCAGCTCACAGCTCATTCATACCTGGGCGGACTTGGCCGGGTTGAGCTCCGATGAACTGGATCGCAGTAAAAGCCTGGTCAGCGACAGCTTCGTAGCGCGCAAGCTGCTGATTGGCGACCCGTACCAGGCACCGCGGCGGGCGTTGATTGACTTCAGTTTGATGAAGCCAAAGCACCCGGATCCGGCGGAAGTAGCGCAGAAGTAAAACGACAAAGGGCCGAGAAGGCCCTTTTTTGTGCCTATCGACCGCGTCGTTTCTGTAATACGCCGCAATATTTGCGCTGAACCAGCGTTAACCCATTGTTAATGGCCGCGACGCAGACTTCTTTCGCGGTCTGCTTCACGGACGAACCGACTCCCACTTGTTCAGTAGGAGGCACCATGAAAACCACTACCTTCATTCTCACCACCCTGCTCGCCCTCGGTTCCACCAGCGCCTTCGCTGAAGGCGGTGCCGAACGCATGCGTTATTACTACGACAACTTCCCGGTCCAGCACGCGCAAGGCGAGCAAAAGGCCGACGCCAGTGCGAAAGAAATTCGCGTCCCTGCTGACCAGACGGCGCAGGTGACCGAGTCTTATCGCGACTGAGCTTCACCGAGCAACCGATGGACCTTCCGTGGCTCCGCTCTGGCCCGGGAGATGACAGTTCAGGCGCCCTGATCGGGGCGCCTTTTTTATGTTGGTGATTTGCGGTGAGGCGCCTTCAGGCCTGCAAGTCCTTTATCCAGAACAGCATCCGCCCGTGATCCGGATTGAACATCCCCGGTGCAAAGCCGAATTTGCGATACGAACCCTGCGCCACCGCATTGCCTTCCAGCACTTCCAGGGTGATCTTGCAGCAACCGCGCTGACGGGCGATTTCTTCTACCTTCTGCAGCATTTTCTGACTGAGCCCCAAGCCGCGAAATTTACCGACCACGGCGACGTCGTGGACGTTGACCAGCGGTTTGCAAGCGAAGGTCGAGAAGCCTTCGAAACAGTTGACCAGCCCGGCCGGTTCGCCGCCGACGAAGGCCAGCACGCTGAAGGCATGCGGGCGGCGGGCGAGTTCTTCGGGCAGGCGTTGCAGCAGTTCGGGCGCGATCGGATGACCGCCGCCCATGGGATCTTCGGCGTAGTGGTTGAGCACGATGCCGATGGCTTCGGCGTGCACCGGGTTGCTGTAGCTGGCCTGAAGTACGAGTATTTCTGCGGAATCCATTTCCATCCCCGATCAAGCAAAGAGCCCCGGCGCGCAAGGTGCTTGCTGGAAGGCTTTTGGACATTAGCTTGGGTGAGGTGGAGTGAGCAACTTGAAAAGCTGCGATCTTTCGCGGTCAGTGGCCCCAGATAAGCTCTTCAGTCCAGCCCAGTTCGGCGAAGTCTTCGGCGCGCAATGCGCTTTCCCCTGCACAGAAAAACTCATCCAGTTGCGGTGGCTTTACCGCCGTGCCACTGAGCATGGCGTGCACCTGGCCGCGATGATGGATCTGGTGCTCGAACAGGTGCGAGAGCATGCGCAGTCGGCTGTCATGTTGCGGTTCGTCGCGAGCGATAGTGACGATTCTTGGCAGATCGGCATCGCGCAGTTGCTCGCAATAGGCGATCAGCCGGCGATCGACGCGGCCCTGTTCGGCACGCAGCGTTGCGGCATCGGTAAATGGCTCGTCCTGATTAAAGAATACGTAGCAATCCGGGTGCGGCTCGTCCCCGCGCAATTCGCGCTCCAGCGCGTCGACGTAGAACCAGTCGCAAGTGAGGATGTGATTAAGCGTGAGGCGGATGCCGGGGAAGAAGCTCACCCGTAGCTCCGCCAGTTCAGTGGCATCGAGCTGGGTCCAGGCCTTGGCCAGGCGATGATTGGCCCAGGCATTCTGGTAGGCCATGGTCAGCAAATGATGGGACAGCGGTTGACTCATGTCGGTGCCCTCTTCTTTCAGGCTTCAGCGAAGCGCTGCAACTGCATCTCCTGCAAACGGCTGAGGGTGCGGCGGAACGGGAATTCCAGATAACCCTCGGTGTACAGCGCATCCATTGGCACGCGTGCTTCTACATAGAGCGGCACTTTGCGGTCGTAGCATTCGTCGACCAGCGCGATAAAGCGGCGAACGCCGTCGTCATGCACCGACAACTGCGGCAACTCGCGATCACCGGCCACTACGCGCTCAGCGCCGTCTTCGGTACCGCGTGCAATACGTCCTTCGCGTTTTTGTGCGCTGAGGTTCGGTACTTCGCTCAACAGAATAGCCCGGTAGCGATCGCACAGGGCAATGAAGTCCATAGCGGCGAAAGGTTGTTCGCACAAATCGCTGTAGCGGCACCACAGCACGGATTCGCTGGCTTGCACCACGTTGAGTGTGCGGTGGCCCACGGCCACTGGCTCCTCGCTGACAGTCTCATCTGCAGCCAGCGATTTGAACACGGCCTCCAGTGCACTCGGTAAAACATCCGCGCGAACAAAATAACGCTGCTCGATCGTCCCCGGATGCAAGCGATGATCCTCGGCGCCATTCACCGCGACCACGGTCATATGCGCCTTGATCGCCGCAATCGCCGGCGTGAAACGGTCGCGGTTGAAGCCGTCCGCGTACAGAAAATCGGGCGGCAGATTGGAGGTGCAGACGATCACCACACCTTCATCGAACATCACCTGAAACAGCCGGCCGAGAATGATCGCGTCGCCGATGTCATTGACGAACAGCTCATCGAAGCACAGCACGCGCACTTCGCCGGCCAGCTCTTTGGCCAAAGCGCGCAACGGATCGGCGATGCCACTGAGTTGAAACGAACGCTGATGCACCCAGCCCATGAAGTGATGAAAGTGTTGACGCCGCGCCGGCACCCGCAAGCTCTGATAGAACTGATCCATCAGCCAGGTCTTGCCGCGCCCGACCGGCCCCCACAGGTACACGCCGCCGACCGAGCGGGCGCCGGCGTGCAAGGCTTCATGGCATTTTTGCAAGGCCCAGACCGCGTGCTCCTGGGCTTCATCCTGGATGAATCCCTTGTGGTCGACTGCGTATTGCCAGGCACTGAGGGGGGAGTCGAAAGTCATGCGCGGGAGTATGCCACGGGCGCTTTTCCATTGCTGGTCGAGGCACGCTTGATCATTCCCGCGCTCTGCGTGGGGATGCCTCAAGGGACGCTCCGCGTTCCAGCTCTGGAAGGGACGCGGAGCGTCCCGGGCTGCATTCCCATGCGGAGCATGGGAACGATCAGAACAAGGGAGAGGCAGTAAAACCTGACCTTTCAGGCAGTTATTGCTCGTTGCCCTCGCCGCCCTCTTCCGGCATTCTGCGCACCCATTTTCTGACCCGGCCCCGCCTTGCGGCGCGCACCTCATCATGACCGCCTCTGACAAAACCCCGCGCAACAACGACCTGATCTACGGCCTCAACGACCGTCCGCACCTGACCGCCACGGTCTTCGCCGCGTTGCAGCACGTGTTGGCCAGCTTCGTCGGCATCATCACCCCGACCCTGATCATGGGCGGCGCCCTCGGTCTGCACAGTGAAATCCCCTACCTGATCAGCATGGCGCTGTTCGTCTCCGGCCTCGGCACCTTTGTCCAGGCCAAGCGATTCGGCCCGGTGGGTTCCGGTCTGCTCTGCCTGCAAGGCACCAGTTTCTCCTTCATCAGTGTGATTCTCAGCGCCGGGTTCATGGTCAAGGCGCGTGGCGGTAGCACTGACGAAATCCTCTCGACGATCTTCGGCGTGTGCTTTTTCGCCGCGTTCATCGAAGTGGTGCTCAGCCAGTTCATCGGCAAGCTGCGCATGCTGATCACGCCGGTGGTGACCGGCACGATCATCACGCTGATGGGCCTGTCGCTGATCAAAGTGGCGATGACCGACATCGCCGGCGGCTTCGGCGCGCCTGACCTGGGCGCGGCCAGTCACGTATTTCTCGCGGCGCTGGTGATCGGCACCATCGTTGTGCTGAACCGTGTCGACGTGCCGTTTCTGCGTCTGGGCGCGATCGTCATTGGCCTGACCCTCGGCTACGTAGTGGCATGGCTGATGGGCACGGTGGACTTCGCTTCGATGCCCGAGGTGCCGCTGGTCAGCGTGCCGGTGCCGTTCAAGTACGGTTTCAACTTCGATTGGGTGGCGTTCGTGCCGGTGGCGGTGATTTTCCTCGTGTCGCCACTGGAAGCGGCCGGTGATCTGACCGCCAACTCGATGATCTCGCGGCAACCGGTGAAAGGCCCGCTGTACATCCGTCGCATCAAATCCGGCCTGCTCGCCGATGGTCTCAACTCGGCCATCGCGGCAGTGTTCAACAGCATGCCGATGGTGACCTTTGCGCAGAACAACGGCGTGATCCAGTTGACTGGTGTGGCCAGCCGCTACGTGGCTTTCTTCATCGCCGGTCTGCTGGTGTTGCTCGGTTTGTTCCCGATGATCGGCGCGGTGCTGCAACTTATGCCGAAACCGGTGCTGGGTGGCGCCGAACTGGTGATGTTCGGCACCGTCGCCGTGGCCGGAATCAAGATCCTCGCCGAAGCCGGTCTGCATCGGCGCAACATGCTGATCGTGGCGATTTCCCTCGGCATGGGCCTCGGCATCGCCGCCGTACCGGAAGTCCTGCGCGAACTGCCGCAAGCGCTGCGCAATATCTTCGAATCGCCGATCACCGTTGGCGCGTTGTGCGCTATCGTGCTGAACATCTTCCTGCCCGAGGAATTCATCGAGCTGGAAGAAGACGACTTCGACCCGGAAGCTTCGATCCTGCAGGTCATGGAAAACCCCGACGTCGCCGCCAAAGGTGAACCCGGCCAAGCGGCGGCTGTCGCACAGTTGAACCGCTGACGTCGCGCCTCGAAAACAAGGGCTGCACCGGCGACGGTTCAGCCCTTTTTTGTCGAGAGATTTTTATGCGCCGCGTCCACGCCGTCATCCTGTCGCTTCTGCTGTTGTCGCTCAGCGCCTGCGCACTGTTTCCCAATCGCGACCCGGTGAACATCAACGTGGTCGGCCTCGAACCCTTGCCCAGCCAGGAACTGGAAGTGCGCTTCGCGATCAAGCTGCGCGTACAGAACCCCAATGAAACGGCGATCGATTACAACGGCATCGCCCTGGATCTGGAGGTCAATGGTCATTCGCTGGCTTCGGGTGTGAGCGATCAGAGCGGCTCGATCCCGCGTTTCTCTGAAGCCATTGTCACGGTACCGGTCAGCGTCTCGGCGTTCTCGTTCCTGCGCCAGACATTGGGCCTGAGCCAGACGCAAAGCCTCGATAACCTGCCCTACGTACTGCGCGGCAAACTGGCGGGCGGGTTGTTTGGCACGATGCGCTTTATCGACAGCGGCAAGTTGAGCCTGCCCAAGGCGAGTGCGGCGACTTGGTAAAAAGTTTTCTGATCGGGCACCGATCCCTGTGGGAGCTGGCTTGCCAGCGATAGCGGTGCATCTGCCAAAAAGATGTCGACTGACATGGCCCCATCGCTGGCAAGCCAGCTCCCACAGGTTCAAAACAAATATCAAGGTCAAGTGTTGAACCGCACCCCCGGCTTCGCACGTTCATCAACGGTCAACTCGAACACATCCGGCCGCGCATAGTGGCCGACCACATCGTAGTCATACCGCGCGCGGATCAGTTCATCGGTGTCGATCTGCGCCGTAAGCAAGCCCGCTTCCCCGCGCAACGGCCCCGCCAGCACATCGCCCATCGGTCCGACGATCACGCTGCCACCGGCAATCAACGGTCGATCACTCGGCCAGTTGGCAATCTCCACCCCCAAGGCATTCGGCGAGGCCTGCACCTGACAGGCGCTGACCACGAAGCAGCGGCCTTCGTGGGCGATGTGGCGCATGCTGACCTGCCACATTTCGCGCTCGTCCACGGTCGGCGCGCACCAGACCTCAACACCCTTGGCATACATCGCCGTGCGCAGCAGCGGCATCATGTTTTCCCAGCACACCACGGCGCCAAGCTTGCCGACCTGGGTGTCAAACACCGGCAAAGTCGAGCCGTCACCCTTACCCCAGATCAGTCGCTCGGTGCCGGTGGGCATGAGCTTGCGGTGTTTGCCGAGCAGCCCGGCCTGCGGATCGAAATACAGCACCGTGCAATACAACGTGCTGCCGGCGCGCTCGATCACGCCGATCACCAGATTGGCCCCGGTGCGCGCTGACAATCCGGCCAAGGCGTCGGTTTCGGCGCCAGGCACATCAATGGCGTTGGCAAAGTACCGCGCGAAGGCCTCGCGCCCCTCGGGCAGTCTGTAGCCCAATTGGGTGCCGAAGCCCTCGCCTTTCGGGTAGCCACCGAGCAGGGCTTCCGGCATCACCACCAACGCGGCGCCGGATTCGCGGATTGCGTCTTCCCAGCTCAGGATCTGTTCAAGGGTTTCGCCTTTGCCGCCGGGCAATGCACCGATCTGCAACGCCGCGACTATGGATTTGGCCATGGTATTTACTCCATCAGGTTCAGGTGTTGCCGATTCTCCGGCGTCACGCGATCATGAATAAAGCCCTGCCCACTGCTGAATGATATGAGCCAAATGAATATCGCCGACATTGACCTCAACCTGCTGAAAGTTTTCGAAGCGCTGCACGACGAATCCAGTGCCAGCCGCGCCGCCCTGCGCCTGGGCGTAACGCAATCGGCAGTCAGCGCGGCATTGCGCCGCTTGCGTGAGGTGTATGGCGATCAGTTGTTCGTGCGCACCGGGCGCGGTCTGGCGCCGACCCTGCAAGCCAATCAGCTGAAACCGGTGATCAGCGATGCCCTGAACAAATGCCGGCAAAGTCTGGCCATGCTTGATCCAGCGGCCAATCAGTACGAGGGGCGCTCGGTGGCGATTGGTCTGTCAGATGATTTTGAAATTGCCTACGGCCGCCGCCTGATCGAGGAAATCGCCCGCCGTGCGCCGAAGCTGCGGTTGATATTTCGCCAGACCCACAGCCAGATCGTTGCCCGCGCGCTGATGGAACGCAGCATCGACCTGGCGATCACTGCCGGCGGCTTTTCCGAGCGCCTGCTCAGCCGTCAGGTGTTGGGCGAAGGTGGCTATGCGTGTCTGGTCGACCCGGCCAGTCTCGCGCCAGGCCAACAGCAGATCGCGTTGCAGGAGTTCGTTGAACGCGAGCACATTCTGGTGTCGTCGGGCGGCTTTATCGGCATCACCGATGAAGGATTGGCGGCAGTGGGTTTGAGCCGCCGAGTCTGCGCGTCGACCACGCATTTTGCTGCACTGCCCTTTCTGCTCAAGGGCAGTCAGGCAGTGGCGACGATCCCGGCCCATGCCGCCGCAAGCATCGCGGCGCTGAGCGGGCTGGCGTTGCTGCCCTGCCCTCTGGCGTTACCACGCTATCCGGTGGAACTGGGCTGGCGCACCAGCACGCAGATCGATCCGGTGCTGGTCAAGGTTCGCGAGGCGATTGCTGCCACGTTCAGCCAGGCGTGAAGCGGATTATTTGTTCGCCGCCATCAGGCGATTGACTTCACTGCGCACCATGTTGGCGAACTCCGGCGGCGACATGCCGTCCAGCTCGGCGCGGACCCACTCGGCCCATTTGCCCTTGCGCTTGGAGCGCTCCCCAAAAAGGCGCGCGGCTTCGCCTTTGGCTTTGCCCAGATTGTTCTGCCAGAGTTCGAACAGACGGGATTTCTCATCTTCCAGCGCTGCGCGCTCTGCGAGGGATTTGTCGGCCAGATTGAAACTCATGGGGATTTATCCTGCTGCGTAAAATGGCGACATCTTACACGCTCGACACAAATCTCCGGTGCAGGTTTTTCCCTTGTCCGCGAATGACATGCAACTTTTCGCCTGCCGCTACACTCCATTGGTCACTGTCCATTCACCTGCAAGGAGTCACCCAATGGCCCGTAAAACCGCCTCGCAAGCTGCCGAAGAGCAAATCAAGGATCAAGCTTTCAGCGAGCTTCAGGCTCTGATCGAAGAATCGGACAAACTGCTCAAGAGCAGCGCTTCACTGGTAGGCGAAGAAGCAGAAACGCTGCGCGCACAAATCGCCCAGAAGCTGCAGCTGGCACTGGATTCGGTGTCCAGCGTGCGCGACCGCACCAAACCCGCTGTTGAAGCCACCGAGAACTACATCGGTGGCCATCCTTGGCAAACCGTGGCGGTCTCCGCCGGTTTCGGCCTGGTGGTGGGACTGCTGCTCGGCCGCCGCTGAGTTCCAGCGCCACAAAAAAAGCGAGCCTTGGGGCTCGCTTTTTTATGCCTTGTGCAAACTCAGTCCCCCGCCAACTCCCGCAACTGCCCCAGCGTCTGTTCATCCAGCGTGATGCCCTGCGCTAATGAGCGGGCACGCTGCAAATGCCGCCGATCCCCCGGCAAACGCTTGAGCCCGACCCCGTGCATCTGCCGTACCAGTTCCTCGCTGCGTTGGGCAAAGCTCTGCCCCGCCGCTTTGCTCGGGTCGATGACGATCAACAGCTGGCCGGTCCATGGCGTCTTCGCGCCAGGATGGTTGGACCAGTCAAACTCGAATGAGAAATTGCCGCCGGTCAATGCCGCCGCCAGCAACTCGACCATCATCGACAGCGCCGAGCCTTTATGCCCGCCGAACGGCAACAACGCGCCGCCTTCGAGAATCGCCTTGGGGTCCTGGGTCGGTTGGCCGAGGCTGTCGACCCCCATGCCGACCGGGAGTTTTTCACCTTTGCGCGCGGCGATCTGCACATCGCCATGGGCGATGGCGCTGGTGGCAAGGTCGAACACAATCGGCGCGGCGTTGGCTCTTGGTGCGGCGAAGGCAATCGGATTGGTGCCGAACAATGGCCGATCAGCGCCATGGGGCACCACGCAGGTCATGCTATTGACCACGCTCAGCGCGACCAGACCTTCGTCGGCGAAGGGCTCGACATCCGGCCACAAAGCAGCGAAATGATGCGAGTTGCGGATCGCGAGCACCGCGATCCCGGCATGACGCGCCTTCTCGATCAGCAGCGGTCGGGCCGCTGCCAACGCTGGCTGGGCAAAACCGTTGCCAGCGTCAACCCGGACAAACCCCGGCGCGACGTCTTCAACCTGGGGCACCGCATGGCCATTGACCCAACCACTTTTCAGCGTCGAGACATAACCGGGGATGCGAAACACGCCATGACTGTGAGCGCCGTCGCGTTCGGCGTTGGCGCAGTTGGCGGCCAGCACCCGGGCGACGTCGCTGGAAGTGCCGTGGCGCAGAAAAATCGTTTCAAGCAGTTGCGTCAGTGCCTCGAGGGACACTGTGGACGAGCCATGATCGTGTAGCGCAGACATCTGAAGCTCCAGAATGATTATTGGAGGGAACAACAGCGTACGGTCGAATTTGCCCACCGATTAACCGCGCCCGAGCTGCCAGCTGTCAACCCTTCGATTGATCGGCATCCGCTGGCGCGCCCAGATGCACATTTCACGGTCAGCGTGTGCGGTAACTATCTACCGCAAGTGCTCCAGTCTGCGCATCTACTGTTGAGTTCCAGCCCGATGGCGCCCCGTTCAGAGTTGCAATGATGTCCACCCCGACTGCCCCGCTGTTGTTTCCAGTGATATTCGATTCACCCGGCCTGCATGCTGCCCTGGGTCCGGCACACGGTCTCAACAGCAAAGACTTCGACTGGCTCGCCCATGCGCAACTGGCGACGCAATCGCTGCGCAACAAGCAAACCCCACCGATGCTGGCCGAACGCATCCTGCTCAACGCCGAAAAGCAACAGGCCGTGCCGCTGGCGGGCAGCTTCATGCTCAGCGCAGGGCCGGATGACAACGGCGTGTTTCTCTATACGCCCTACGATGGCCTGAAAAAATTCGCTGACCGCCAAGCACTGACGGACGCCCTGCAGACACGCCTCGACAATGCCGGGGAAGCTGATGATCTGCTGGCTTTCCTCTCGGTTTCGCTGCGCAAGGAACTGGTGGAAAAACGCGGGATTACCCTGACCTGCGAAACCATCGAAGGTGATGTGTTCGAGGACCAACAAGCGGCTATCGGCGAATCCCTGGAGAGGTGCGCCCGTGACCTGCTGGACGAGCTCAAACGCCTGCCATCCCTTGCAACGCTGCTGGAAAAGATTCTCGACGAACTGCTCGAAGCGCATTTTGGCACCGTGCAACAGTCGCTTACCCGGGTCGGTTTCTATTCGGTGACTTCTTCGGATGGGAAACAGTGGGTCGACTCGCTGTCGCTGACTGAAGCGCTGTTGGTGCACTTTCACCGTCAGGGCTGGCCCCACGGTCAGGCCGTAGAATTCACCCATCCCGCCCGTTCGATAAGCGAAGACGATCAGTCGGCCTGGACCAATGCGATCAAGTCGGCATCGGGAAAACTGACCATGCTGTTGTTTCGACAGCTTGAGGTGTTTTGGAACGGCGCCTCATTCGAAGGCTCGCCCAGACGTACTTTCTTCAGCCAGACGCTACAGGATCAAGCGCGAGCCGATCTGATGATCAAGCGCGAAACGCAGATCCTCACTGCCAGCGAATTCGACGCCCTGCACTGTCTGGTCCGTGAGCCAAGCGTTGCAGTGCGGCGGCCAACGTTCGAAACCGTGTGCCTGAGCGAAGAGACAGCCTGTGTCGAGCTGGCCGGTTCGCTGATGATCAATCATGACAAGGCTTATCTCTATACGCCCAGCCAGGGCCTGCAGGTACTCACCGACTACGCCGACCTCAAACAGACACTGACCGCCAAACTGCGAGCTGCCGGGCACGAAGATGAGCTGTACGGGCTGATGAACCTGCAAGAGCGCAATCGCTACCTTGGCTTCACTAACGCACAGGTATCCGGGGAAAACATTGGCGGTGAGATCATGACGACGCTGTTCGAGACCATCATCACCAAACAACGCCAGAACATTGAATTCGTGTTGCAGCGCTTTCGTCAGAGCAAACGCACCACCGATATCCATGCACTCTTTGATAAGGCATTGGATATCCGCTCGATGATTCATGAACGATTGCTCAAGCTCGATCTCAATCAGCGCTGGAGTACCCGTCCGTTATTCACCAGCACTCCGCCATCGTCACTCGTGCAAGCGGACAAGGCTGCGCAGCAGGCGACGAGTCTGGGACGGACGCTGGATAATCTGACCAGCCACTTCAAAGACCAGCCGACCGGCCACGGCGGCGAACAGCGGGTCTTTCTCGAGGGCATTCTCTGGAAGCTGGCGCAGGCGTTCGAAGATGGCCTGCGCGGTGAGGCGTACCTGCGCAGTCTCAGCGGGTCATGGCTGGAGGCGGAGCGAAAGATCGTCGACACCGTGTTCGATGCCACGCATCCGACACGCAGGGAGCGCCAGTCACTCAATGGTTTTCGCCCCGATGCCTGGTCGCTCACCCTCACCTGTGCCGAGTTCAAAGGTGCGCTGCCGCTCGCTCACTGCGTGCTCCTGACCGAGCGCGGCGGCATGGATGACAAGCATTCCGGACGCGCCATCCTGTGGACACCGGCCACGGGGCTGGAACAGTTCGAGAATATCGCCGTCGCGCAGAAGCAATTGCAACAACGCCTGGATGACAACAACCAGAGTCGCACGCTGCTGGAAAATCTGCCAAGAGCTCAACGTCGACTGGACCAGCAATACACCCTGGGCAGTTTTCAATTGATTGAAGACCGGGTTTCCAGTAATCGCATGCAATCGGGCATTGAACACTTCCTGGCCGATTCAGAAGAGCTGCGCGTTTGTATCAAGGACCAGGACAGGTTGCAGACTTACCTTGAGCAAATGAAAAGCGCGGTGATCGATACCAATCTGCGCCGCGCCGTTGACCTTGCACGAACCCTTGCCAGTCATCTGGATTATCCCGACTGGTTGCGCATGGCCTCGGCGACCGAGCAGCGCACGCAACTGGCGTTGCTGGATGAAATGCGCCGCGCGTTCATCGACGGCAAGGATTTCCTCGATGAGGCCCCGGCCCTGGCCACTCATATCGAGCAGACACTCAAGACA
Source organism: Pseudomonas sp. PS01270 (assembly GCF_029959775.1). Classification (NCBI taxonomy): domain Bacteria; kingdom Pseudomonadati; phylum Pseudomonadota; class Gammaproteobacteria; order Pseudomonadales; family Pseudomonadaceae; genus Pseudomonas; species Pseudomonas sp. PS01270. Next base: position 22,826 of record NZ_JASCPT010000045.1, read on the forward strand.
CTGCTCGATGCGCGATTTCCAGGCAACGGCCTCAAGCCACAGGACATCCGGATCACCCCCAACCTGACACTGGCCGGCCCTGCCTGTGACTTGCTGGAGTTTAGCTTGCATCACTACAACGTCGTGCAGGACAGCGGTTTCAAAGTGGCATCGACAACAGCGACGGCACTACCGAAGGATTTTGGCCAGTCCGCCGTACGGCAACTGCTGCAATCTCTCGACGTTGCCACTACCTACACCGCGAAAGTGACGGAAGCGCTGACAGCTGATAGCGCCTCAGCACGCCTCAGCAAAGAACGATTCTTGCGCCAGCTGCCCTGGCAATTGATGCAGCACGCCCACTCGATGAAGTTGCAACAGCAACTCTCCGATACCGGCTACGACTATATCTGCCAGGTCCTCGATATGCCGGACGGGATAGCGCGGGCGATGGTCGACGGTGCTCACGCCATCGCTTGTCCGCTATCGTTGATCAAGACTTCGGGCGCTGATTGCGTAGACGCGCTCGGACTGTATGTCTTCGGTCCGGGCGCAGGGCAAACAGGTCCCCGGGTCCTTTATGCGCCTTACTCAAGATGGGTATTTCGCGAGTTCGAGAACGAAGCGCAGTTGATCGAGGCACTCAATACCCCCGGCCACTTTCAGGACTTGCTCATCCGGCGTCTGCCTGACGCGCAGCAGGCCGTATTCAAGAGCCTGCTGAAAACAACGATCGGCAAAAACAGTGAAATCACCCTTCATGACTCCCCCATAAAGGGCAACGTGCTCGAGCGGTTGCACAAAGACACCCTGAGTCTTCTGCCACAAATGCTGCGCAGTCAGCCACAGATCAATGCCCAGGCAGATTGGGAAGCAGTGAAGTTTCTGTTCAGCCACGGCGTCCGCCTGGTGCCGCACGTGTTGCCGGGCAAACTCGCCTGCGGATTTTTCCTTTGGCGCAGCTATCAGGATTTCAAGGCTTCCGCTGAAGGCCTGCAGGATCACCACTGGGCGAACGCCCTGAAAAGCTTCATTGCAGGGGCGATTACCCTCTTCAGCCTGGGACGTCTGTCCTGGGAAAGCGAGGCAGAAACGCTCAGTACCGAATTCGCCGCAGAGGCGCACGCACCTGAGGGTACAGCCACGACGGTGCAAGCAGCCTCTCGCTGGGCAAAAGTGTCACCGGCAACGCCCGCCCGCGTGGATCTGCAGCCCTTCGAAAGCAGCACGGCGCTGGAAAGCCTCAAGCTCGATGCCAATAAGCTGGTCTATGGCGATTCGTCGACGACGCAGAAATACGCCGCCATTGCCGGCAAGGTGTATCCGACGGTCCAGGTCGAAAAGACCTGGTATTTGCGCAAAAAAGACGGCAGCCAGGGGCCGGCACTCGAGGAGAAAAACTCCCGTCTGGTCGTCGCAAGCACCAGCCAGCAGGTGTATCGCTGCCGGTCAAAAAAACGTGACCCTGTGCAACACGAAGTCGAGGAAAACCGTTCCGTAGAAATGTATATCCAGGCCAGAGGCATGGCCCAGATCAACCGTCGCTATCCGGCCAGGGCGTTCGTGATACAGCAAGCGGTAAATCGTGCAAGAGAATACGCAGTCAATTGTCTGCATAACTACGTTACGCAGCGCGACAACCTTACGGGCACGCGGTTAGAGACGGTTTTAAAGGAGTTCTTCGAGGTGTCGGTGATAACGCCCACGCTGCTCAGGAAATTCGAGAAGGTGATCATTCCTGTTTGCCGAGAACTGACGAACCCGAAAGACGATCTGCTCTACACCGAACGCTTTTTTACTGGTCTGAACGGGCCTGGCAGCGGCAATACCGTGGCATTCGTTTTCAAACAGGACAAACGAAAAATCATTCATCTCACTGAACTGTTTTTCAACCCGGGACTGGATAAATACACTGCGCATTTGCCTCCTCGGTTCAATGTTGATTCCCATGCCCGCGCTGTAACGCTGATCCATGAGCTCTCGCATCTGGTTTGCGACAGCGACGATCTTGTCGCCGTGCAGGCCATGGCGCCTTATCTGGACCTCATCGATACGAGGACGACCCCGGGCAAACATGCCAAGGAATCTATTGAACGTCATCGCAGCTTATTGTCGCGCTACGGCAAGCACTTGTTTGCGGTGAAGACCGGCAAACAGGTCTGGACCGACCTCGACAAAATGCCGGCGCATGCCGGCAATTACCAAAAAATCCTCAGCCTTACCAACACCACAAACCTTGCAGATGCACGCCTGGCGTTTTGCCGCCCTGATTCTGCAGATGCAAGGATTGACGTCATGCTCGCCAACGCCGATTCGATCGCATTGCTCATCAGTGAACTGGGCCGCCAGCTCGACCCGCTTCCCGCCCCTCCATCGTCAGCGGCGCCGGGCTCGGATCAGGCAGGATCCTCGCAAGCGCTGCCGTGAAGACAAAAAAATGCGCTGACGTCGCGCCAGCGCATTGCTCAACACAAGAATCAGGGGTGCTTATGCTGGGTTAATCCTTCTGGTCCCGCAGTACATTGCCCGAGGCGCCGTCGATGCGGAACTCATAGACACTGCCATCGGCCTTGCGCCCTTCGCCTTCCCAGTAGCCGTCATTGTCGGCGCCGATCTCATAGACCTCGACATAACCGGCCTTGGTCTTGGCGACCTCGATGGCTTTTTCGATGGTGATCCAGCCTGCGCCCGGCTTGTCCGCCAGAGCGGCACCGGCGCTGAGCAAACCAGCAGTGGCGATCAGGGCTGCGAATGTCTTTTTGATCATTTTTTCACTCCATTTATGGATAGTAGGCAGTTGCTTCCTGTTTTTTTGGGCGCCACAGGGAAAAATAAGTTCCACGTTGATGGGTAAATGCCATGACGGATGTTCTCGGCAGCCTGCCGGCGAGGTTAGAATGAGCGAAATCAGGACGAGTCAATGACCCAAGACACTCTCTCGGAAGCCGAATACGATGCGATCACCGATGCCGCCGCGCACTGGTGCATGCGTCTGCACGCCGCTGACTGCACGGACGAGGAGCGTCGCGCATTTGAAGACTGGCACGAAGCCCATCCGCTGCATGCCTTTGAATACGAAGCCATGCAGGAAATCTGGGAAGTCGCCGGAGATCTGCCTCGAACCGAACCCGAGGCGCTCGCGGCGCAGCGCAAACCCTTGCGTTCGTGGCGCAAGTTCGCGGTCATCGCCGGCGCCTGCGCTGTCGGCTTGCCGCTCGCGGCCTACAGCGGCTGGAGTCTGGGCTGGGTGCCCAACAGTTATCAGCATTACGCCGCCACCGACAGTGTGCGTCAGATCACTCTGAGTGACGGCAGCCAGCTGGAACTCAACCTGAACACCGACCTGACTTTCAGCAATTACAAACATGAACGTCGCGCCACTCTGAACAAGGGCGAGGCGTTTTTTAATGTCAGCCATGACGCGTCTCATCCGTTCGTGGTGCGCGCCGGCGATGGCAAGATCCGCGTAACCGGTACCCGATTCAATGTGTGGATGTATGAAGATCAGGTTCGGGTCAATCTGGTCGAGGGTTCGGTGCTGGTCAGCAGCAATCGCGATCTGCCGGGCGACGGCCTGCGTCTGAGTCCATCGATGCAGGCACGCTACCGACATGGCGATTACACCCCGCAAATCAGTCAGACCTACCCCGGCGATACCTCGCTGGCGTGGCGCAGCGGCCGACTGATACTGGACAACCTTGCGCTGCACGACGCCCTGCCGCTGATCAACCGTTACCTCGACAAGCCGTTGATGCTGGCCGACACCAGTACCGGCGCGATCCGCGTGGGTGGTGTCTACAACATCAAAGAGATGAACAACCTCGCCAACAGCCTGCCAAAAGTGCTGCCGGTCTACCTGACCCGCAACAAGGAAGGCAACCCGGTAATCAATTCGATGCCGCAGCGCCCGCCGAAAAGCTGAAGGCCGCGTCCCTTGCGGGAGGCGGCCTTCGTTTGTTTCAGGCGACGACTGTTTACTGCGCTGCCACCTTCCCTGCCTGATCCTGCTTGATCGTCTGCACCTGATATTGCGGATCCGCCTGGATCTGCTGCTCAGTGAATGGCAGGACACTCCACTGTTTCTTCGAAAACGCCTCGGTCTGATCGCGTGAATATTTCGACGCCGGATCACTGGATAACGAGAACGCCAGCAGCCCTTGGGCGTGCGGGCCTTTTTCGTCGAAGCTCACCACTTGCAGATAGCTGGTGCCGCTGACCACCTCAAGTTTGCCGTCATCACGGGGCACGCTCTGCATTGCATTGTAGATGCCCAACGTACCCGGCCCGCCATGAATCGGCGTTTGCCGCCCGCCACTGCTGACCACTTGGATATCACCCCAGCGCGTTTCAGGTTTCAGGCCCATTTTTGCGACCCGCTCGACCGACGCCAGCATCGCTTCACGCAGCGCCTTGGCCACGGCCGGTTGTTCGAGCGCCAGGCCGTGCGGAGTGTGTTGCGCATCGGCCGGATTGAATGCAACACGCCAGATATCCGGTGATTCAAGCAGCGCCTGCATGATGTTCTGGAAGTGCACCAGACCGATCCCGGAATCCAGACTGGCACGACCATCCCAGGCTTTGAGGCTGGCGCAGACCGGCTTCAGCGTGGCCGCATCGCTGCCCAGATCGGCGCCGCAGAATTTCAGCAGATCGGGCATGACCTGCGCGGCCAGATAGACCTGATCGTCCATGACCATGTGCTGCAGATCCTTGACCGCCAACGGGCCTTTTTTGCTCAGCTCAGCCAAACGATCAAGCGCAAATCGCGAGCGCAGGCCCAGCGGTTGTCCGTCCTGACTGATCAGCGGTGAATAGCCAGTGAGCGGTTGCGCCGGGTTGGCCAGCCACGCTGAATCGTTGGAATGCTGAACGAAGTCCTTGCGCAGCAATTGCGGCAACTGGCTGGACGCGAAAATGCCCTGCTGCGCCGCGTGCGGATCGACATCCCAGGCACAGCCGCTGTTGGCACCGTCCAGGACAATCATGCGCAGACCGAGGCGTGGATCGCTGCACTTGGCCAGTTTTTCCGCGCTGACATTCGGCACCACCGACAGGTTCATGTACAGCGTCTGACCCTTGTCATCCACCGCCAGAGTGTTGACCCACGGGATGCCCTGAATCGTGTGCACGGCGTCTTGCAGATCCTTGAGATTGCTGGCCTGGTTCATTGCGTACCACTGTTTGAGCACGCGATCGTTGTCGAGGTTGGCATCGCGCAAGCTGTAGGCGTACTGCTTGTCCCAGTCGAGCTTGCCCGGCCATTGCACGATCGGGCCGAACTGCGAACTGTAGATATCGCGTTTCACCGGCACGACCTGGCCGTCAGCCTGCTTGACCTGCACGGTAACCGTCTGTTTGTTCAGCGGCAGCGACTTGCCATCGAGCAAATACCGGGTCGGATCCTTTGGATCGAGTTGCAGGCGATACAAGGTGAAGTGTTTCGACGAGTCGACAGTGTGGGTCCAGGCCAGATGCTGGTTGAAACCGATGTTGATCATCGGCAGACCCGGCAATGCCGCGCCCATGACATCGAGCTTGCCGGGGATGGTCAGGTGCATCTGATAAAAGCGCATCCCCCCGACCCATGGGAAATGCGGGTTGGCCAGCAACATGCCACGGCCGTTGAACGAACGCTCGCTGCCGACTGCCACGGCGTTGCTGCCGCGATCCAGGGCGAAACGTTGCTGACGGGCGTCGGCCAACTGGAACGCCTCGGCATCGTGCTTGACCTGTGCGGTCGCTTGCGGCGGCGTGGCGCCGGCCAGAGCCTCGGCGAACTGCCCGACCCCGCCTTCCACCAACAGGCGCCGTGTCAGTTTGACCAGGTCCTCGGCACTGATATCACGTACCCACTCGCCCTGGCATTGCTGCGGCAATCCTTGCTGGCGCCGTTCGGCCAGATAGCGGTTGTATCCGGCGGCATAACCCTCGACCAGGTCGCGGACCTGCGTCGGTTGCGCCTGCCAGAAGGTTTCGACCGCTTCTGGAGTATTGAGCCAGGTGAAGAACACATCACTGACGCGGTTTTCCCGTTGTTCGACAGTGAACTGCTCCGGGCCGAAGTAGCGTGAGCGCTCGCCGTTGACCGTCACAATCTCGTTGGCCAGCAAACACAGGTTGTCCTGGGCATAGGCGTAACCGATGCCGAAACCCAGCCCGCGTTCGCTCTCGGCGCGAATGTGCGGCACGCCGAAACTGGTGCGGCGAATATCGGCGCTGGTTTGTGCAGACGGGCTCAGTGCATGGGCCGACAGGCTCAGTCCGAACAAGGTGCTGGCGAGGGCCAGCCCGGTGAGTTGCCTGGAAATAATCACGCTTGCTCCTGATCGAAAGGTCGATTGCCCCTGCGTCCACGCGCAATGAGCCTGACGAAGAAACGAAGCTGAGGAGAAAAATTTAGCGGGCAATTCTTCGGGACGAGGCCGGCATCACAAGGCCGAGACGAATTTGCGACGAAATTTCTACATCTTTTCTTTCATGATTTGTCGTGCTGAAACGTCTTGTTTAGAGAGCGCAACAAAACCTTTCCCGATCTGGCTCTGAAAAGGAGTAATCGCATGTACAACTCGCAACTACCATCGGACGGTAGCCAGACGCCACAGGGCGTTTCCATGGGTTCGCACACCGGCAATTTCACCCAGCGCGGCGAGCGTCCGGGCAATGAGCGCATCCGCGTGTTACTGAAGAGTTTCGGCCTGCGCACCAGCCTGATTCGCCTGAAAGTCATCGACGCCCTGCTCGTGGCGGCACAGAGCAATCGTCGCCTGGGCGTACGTGGCGTGCATAGCCAGTTGCTCGATCTGGACGTGCCGTTGTCTTTTCTCAGCGTGCGCGAAGTGCTGAAACGCTTGTGCGCCGAAGGCGTGATCACCTTCAACGCCGACAAGAGTTACAGCCTGCACCCGCAGGCTGCAGCGGTCCTCAACCACGAATGAGGCTCGCGTTCAGGGCTTGACCTTGCGGCGCATCACGCCATTGATCACCACCACAACCACGGCCACGCCGATCGCGACGTACTGGAAAGTTTTCTCGGTGATCATGCCGGCGTTTTGCAGCCAGGACAGGCCCAGCATGATCGCCAGTACCGACAGGGCGATCAGAATCGAATAAATCAAGCGTTGCTTCTGGGTCATTGCGGTTTCCTGAAACGTTGGAATGTATGCGTTTGCAAGCCATACACTTGCCGAATTACGGGGACGTGCCGGGGCAAACGGAGTGCCATGTTACCGCCCCTGAAGACTTTTGGCTGCAAGGTCAGCCGACCTTGAGGCATGGCCCGCCCTCCCTGCTCTGGCGCAAAGAAGTAAACAGCTTCCGCGCCGCGCCAATCCTTTAAACATGCCGTAAGTTTTTGAAATCTGCTGACGCAGCAAACGGCTAGGTCGGCTGTGCGTCTGCACCTAGGCTCTGCGAACTTCCTACCACTCATAAAACAGGGATGTTCATGCAGAGAACACTTATCAATATCGGCCCCAGACAGGTTGCCGGTTTCTGTCTCGCGCTGACCGCTTTCGAACTGCTCACTTACATGGCCAGCGACGTGATCATGCCAGCGATGCTGGACGTCACTACCGACCTCGAAGCGGACGCGCGGCATGTACCCCATGCATTCAATCTGTATCTGTTGGGTGGCGTCTGCCTGCAATGGCTACTGGGTCCCTTGTCCGATCAATTCGGGCGCAGGCCACTGTTGTTGATCGGCAGTGCACTGTTCGGTGTGTCGTGCGCGGCAGCTTTCAGCACTGACAGCATTGAAGCGTTCAACCTGTTGCGTCTGTTGCAGGGCATGGGGCTGGGATTCGTCGTCGCCGTGAGCTACCCGGCATTGCAGGAGGTTTTTTGCGAAGCCGACGCCGTCAGGCTGATGGCGTTGCTCGGCAATGTTGCGTTGTTATCGCCGTTGCTCGGGCCGCTGCTTGGCATCCTGCTGCTGGAATGGCTGAGCTGGCGGGAAATTTTCTTGCTGCTGGGATGCACAGCAGCGCTGGTCTGGCTCGGCCTGTTGCTGTGGATGCCGGAAACCGTGGGCGTCGAGCGCCGCGACGGTCATCAAACTCGCCCAGTGCCCTTCTCCTGGCGCCTCACTTGTCGGCGCTACGGTGCGCTGTTGGGCAATCCGCGTTTCCTCTGTGCCAGCCTGGCGCTCGGCCTGATGAGTCTGCCGCTGATCGCCTGGATAGGCCTGGCGCCATTGCTGCTGGTGCGGGTGCTTGACATGCCGCCGCTGGAATATGGCCTGTGGCAGATACCGGTGTTCTCGGCAGTCATCGCCGGCAATCTGATTCTTGACCGCTTGCTGCAGACTCATTCGCTGACGCAATTGATTCAACTGGCGCTCTGGCCGTTCTGTCTGGGCCTTCTGTTTCTGGCCGCGTGCGCATTGCTCGGTGCGGGGCTTGGACCGGTGGTGGCGAGTCTGTCGCTGTACGCCGTCGGGCTGGGCATGAGCAATGCGGCGGTGTATCGCCTGGCACTGTTTGCCAGTGACGACAGCAAAGGTCTGGTGTCGGCGCTGACCGGCATGATTTCGATCGCCGTCATGGGCCTTGGCGGTTCGCTGATTGCTGCCATCGGTGGCGGCAGCCGTCTTGAATACTTCGCTCTCTGGGCCGCATTCGGCGGGCTGATGTGCCTGCCCATGGTTTACCGGCTCCTGCAAACCACCACCGCTGATGTGGCCTCGCCTCAATAAGGAACATGGATGACTCACCTACCCTATGCCGACGCGCTGTGCGCGTTGACGCAACCCTATTGTGCGGATTCAGCCGCGCCTGATCTGTTTGATCGGGCGATGACTGAAATCAGCCGCTTTCATTGCGAGCACACTCCGGGTTACGCCCATTGGCTAAACGCCCATGGACTGACGCCGCAGGACCTCGACAATCTCAATGACTGGTCGCGTCTGCCGCCGATCTTTGCCAGTTTCTTCAAGCAACACCTGCTGCTGAGCAGCACCGGCGCAGACGCCCTGGAACTGACTTCGTCGGGCACCAGCGGGCAGAAAAGCCGGATGCGTTACGACGAACGCAGCCTGGCTCGCGCGCAGTTCATGGTTGCGCAGATCTTCCGCCATTACGCCTGGGACACTCCCGATAGTCCGTGCAACTACCTGCTGTTGAGCTACGAACCCGAAGGACGCATTACCTTGGGCACCTCGTTTACCGACCAGTTTCTCTGTCGGTTTGCCCCGGTCAATCGCGTGGTCTACGCCTTGCGTAACACTGGTCGCGGCCATCAGTTCGATGTATTCGGCGTGATCGCCGCCTTGCAGTCATTCGCTGAAGAAGGCTTGCCGGTACGGATTTTCGGCTTCCCGGCGTTTCTCTGGCAGACCCTGCAACGCATGCAGACTACCGCTGTGCAGGATGTGCAATTGCCCGCCGGTTCGCTGGCGTTTTTTGGCGGTGGCTGGAAAACCCAGGCCGCGGAGGAAATTCCCAAACAACAGTTTTACGCCCATATCCATCGGCAACTGGGCATCGAACCGGCCCGCTGCCGCGACGGTTACGGTGCTGTCGAGCACGCCGTGCCTTACATCGAATGCGCCCGTCACCGCTTTCATGTGCCGGTGTATTCGCGAGTGCTGATTCGCGATCCGGCGGATTTTTCCCTGCTGCCCTATGGCCAACAAGGCCTGCTCGGCTTCGTCTCGCCTTACATCTCCTCCAGCCCGGCCCACGCCGTGGTCATGAGCGACCTTGCCACGCTGCACCCGGGCGCAAGTTGCGGCTGTGGATTGACCAGCGACTGGTTCGAACTGCACGGCCGCGCCGCCACCACAGCGGGCAGAAGCTGCGCAATGGCCGCCGCCGAATTACTGGGAAGTCACTGATATGTATTTGATCAATGGACAACTGCACCACGCTTATAGCCTCGACCAAGCGCTGCAAGACCTGCAACAGGCGTTGCCGCAACACTTGGCGAGGGCCCTCGACAGCCGCACAGTCATCGACGCAGTCGCGGGATTTGCCCGGCAACTGCATGACGCGCACTCGGATCTGCCCCTCGACAACGAGCAGCGGCAGGCCCTGATCGATTTCTGCCAGCCCGAAGCGCTAGCCTACAAACGCCAGCGTGAATTGGGCGCCGAGGCCGATTGCCTGCGTCGTTTCGATTATCGCCAGCCACGCTTCGAAGCCTGGCGTCCACTCGGCCTGGTGGTGCACATCACTCCGGCCAACGCGCCGCTGCTGGCCTTTTGCGCGGTGGTGGAAAGTCTGCTCGCCGGCAACGTCAACTGGTTGCGCCCCAGCCGCAGCGATCAAGGCCTGACGGCGCAACTGCTGCGCGCGTTGGTCGACTGCGATGCCAGCGGACAACTGGCCGGACATGTGGCGGTGATTCCAGCGAGCACCGAGCAGATCGGCAAGCTGTGCAAACCCGCCAACGGCGTTGCAGCGTGGGGTGGCGAAGCGGCCCTGCAAGCGATTCGGCAACAGTTGGTGCCGGGTTGTCGCTGGATCGATTGGGGGCACCGCATCAGCTTCGTCTATCTCACCCCGGAATCGTCTACGCCGGAGGCGCTTGATGCCGTCGCCGACGAAGTCTGCCGACTGGATCAGCAGGCCTGCTCCAGCCCGCAATGGCTGCTGGTGGACAGCGATGATCCGCAGGTTTTGCGCGATATCGGTGAACGCTTGGTGCAGGCCCTGCAACGACGCGCCACGCAATGGCCGGCTCTGGTACCGACAATTCAGGAAGCTGCGCAAATTACCACGCACACGCAGATGGCCCGCCTCGGCCAGAGTTTCGCCGGTCATACCGGGCAAGTGTGGAGCGCCCCGGGCTGGCGGGTGATATGGAGCCATGATCGGCAACTCGCGCCTTCACCGCTGTTTCGCAGCGTACTGCTGCACCCGCTGCCGCAAGCGCTGCTGACCGCCACCCTGCTGCCGTGGCGCAACGTCCTGCAAAGCTGTGCGCTGGTATGCGCACAACCGCAAATTATCGAGCTTACCCATGCGTTGATCGCTGCCGGAGTCACGCGGATCGCACCGATCGGCAACATTCACGACGGCTACGAGGGCGAACCCCATGATGGCGTCTATGCGCTGCAACGCTTGAGTCGGCGGGTATCGGTGAGTCTGGCGGCCACGCAACTGCCGAATCAGGCCAGTCTCGATTCACCGCCACTCGCGGCGAAGTCGTGCGCTGCGATCATGAACAAAGAGGCGTTCGTCGCCCAGCCCATCAACGATCAGGCGCAGTTGTATTTCCGCTCCGGAGGCAGCAGCGGCACCCCTGCTCTGGCCGGCTACAGCTATCGCGATTTCGATCGACAGATGCGCGCAACCGCTGACGGTCTGTTCGCCGCTGGTCTTGATCCGGCGCGGGATCGGGTCATGAACCTGTTCTTCTGTGGCGGGCTGTACGGCGGTTTTCTCAGCTTCAGCAAAGCGCTGGAATTGCTTGAGGTGACGCACCTGCCCATGGCCGCCCCCGCTGATGACAATTATCGGGAGATTGCTCAATTGATCATCGACCAACGGGTCAACGTGCTGGTGGGAATGCCCGCCACAGTGCATCGCCTGTTTTTGAATGAGCAGCAGCGGCTGCGCGCTTATGGCGGGGTTGAAAAAGTCTTTCTGGGTGGCGAGCACCTGAGCGAGCAGAACCGTGCATTGCTGCGCAGTTGTGGCGTGTCGAGCATTCGCTCGGCGATCTACGGCAGCGTCGATGCCGGCCCGCTAGGCCATGCCTGCAGGGCTTCGGCGGATGGGGTTTTCCATCTGATGAACGCGATCCAGCACCTGGAAATCGTCGCGTTCGATGAGGATGTGCCGGTGATCGGCGATCAGGTGGGTCGGCTGCTGGTGACCTCGCTCGCCCGTGAAGGGGGCCAGCGCGTGCAGCGTTATGAGATTGGCGACACCGGGCGCTGGCTGCCGGGCGTCTGCGCCTGCGGGCTGACGTCGCCACGCTTCGAGCTGTTGCAACGCCACGGCAAGCTGTTGCGCATCGGCACTGACTTCATCTCCCTGAGCGAATTGGCGTCGCGGCTGCAAGTGCCGTTTCAGTTGCAGCTGGACCACAGCGCCGAGGGCGTCGAGCGCATGCAACTGCACTGTGAACTTGCAGCCGACATCGCTAAACACCGTCTCGCCGATTACCTGACCCTGATGACCGTGGTCGACAGCGGATTGCTGGTGCTGCAGATCGAACAATGCCCGCCCGAGCACTTCGTTCAAAACAAACACAGCGGCAAGACGCCGCTGGTCATTGACTCCCGCCGCTGACGCTTGCCGTGAGCTGGCTCATTCGAATCAAGAAGAATACACCGTGAAAACAACCGACCCGATTAGCGAATTGATGGGTTTTGCCCGCAAGCATTCGCCCTTCTACAGGAACAGCCTCGCCGATATTCCCGAGGCAATAAGCTCGCTGTGCGAACTGCCACTACTTGATCCGGCAGACTTCTGGAAAGACAGCGCGGATCTGGCGCAATGGCCGGTTCTGACTGCCCCCCTGGCCCACGCCCTGGTCTTCAAGACCGGTGGCTCAACCGGCGGCGGCAGGCTCTCCGTATATGCCCGCACGGAATGGCAACGCACAGTGGAAGCTTTCGGCCGCAGTCTGAGCGAGCAATTCAGCTCCCGCGACCGTGTCGCCAATCTGTTCTTCGCTGGCGACCTCTATGCCAGTTTTCTGTTTATCCACGATTCACTGGCCCATGTGGAAACGCCTATCACCGAGTTTCCGTTTACCGGCGAAGTCGACCCGCCAATGCTGGCCGATGCCATCGTGCAACACCGGATCAACGTGTTGGCTGGCGTGCCTGCGCAACTTTTGACCTTCGCCAGTTGGCTCGACCAACGCGGCCTTGCGCTGCCCTTGGTTGATACCGTGCTTTATGGCGGGGAGAGTCTGTTTGCCTCACAACACCAGCTCCTTGAGCAAGTGCTGCCCAACGCGCGCATTGCCTCGATCGGCTACGCCAGTGTCGATGGCGGATTCATTGGTGCCAGTCATCGTGACTGCATCGAAGGAGAACATCGCACACCTGACGGCCACGTGCTGCTGGAGATTGTCGATCAGCACAGCGGCGCAACGATCGAGGCCTGCGATCAAACCGGTCTGCTCGTATTGACCAATCTGCATCGCCGCTTGATGCCGTTGATCCGCTATCCCGTCGGAGATCTTGCGTGCTGGCGAGAGCCGTCGGGCACTGCACAACGCAAATTCGCCCTGCGCGGGCGCAGCGGCAGCAGCCAGCGTGTGCGGGTCGGCATTCTGTCGCTGATGACCGATGAAATCAGCGAAAGCGTCCGGAGCATCAGTGGCAGCAACGATTGGCAGTTATTGATCGAGCACGACGACGGCAGGGATCTGTTGACGGTGAAATACGTAGTCAACGAAGGATCGACCCGCATCGAGGACAGACTCGAGGCCCGCTTGATCGAACTGTATCCGCAGATACCACAACTGCGAGGCGCCGGGTTATTGCAGCTGCGTATACAGAGTTGCCGGTTCGAGGACTTGGCGCGCCATCCTCGCGCGGGGAAAAGCCTGCGAATTGTTGACTTGCGCTGCTATGGCCCGGACGAGGGGGAGGTGCGTGATGGATACGTTGATCCTGCGCAATTACCGTGACACCGACGCCACGGCAGTCAGCCAGCTGTTTCGCGAGGTCTATGGCGATCATTACGTGCAAAGCGACGTCTACCTGCCCTGCCTGATCAATCAGAACCACGCAGCCAAGCGCTGGCACTCACTGGTTGCGGTCGAGGGTGAACGGATTCTTGGCCATGCCACTTTGTATCGGCAGAGCGAAAGCTCGCACGATGCCGAACTGGCCTTGAGCGTCGTACATCCCGATACCCGCGGAAAGAACATTGCCACGCGCCTGGGCGCGCAACTGCTGACTCATGCACAGGCGTTGGGTTGTCGCAGCGTTTCGATCAAACAGGTCACCCACCACCCCTATACCCAACGCATGGCTATCGGTCTCGGTTTTCATAACACCGGACTGTTGCCGGACTATGTCCGCTCACCCTTTGGCGGCAAAACACCGGAGTCGATCGTCTTGGGTGTCCGCGCCATAGACGGCTATCAGCGTCCGCTGCCGGAGCAGCCGTGGCCAACCCGCTACCGTGCGTTCATGGAGCGTATGACGGCGGCGTTTGGCTGTTCGCCCAGCGCAGCATGCTGGCGCGGGCCCTCGGTTCAAGTTGAACAACACGGCAATCGCCATGAAATGCTCGTGGAAAAACTCGAACCGGAACTGCTCGATCAGTTGCGAACGCTGCCCGGGCATTGGCTGATTTCGATTCGTTTGCAGCTGTCTCGACAGTTTGCCGTGGATCTGCACAGTCTTAACGCCATCGGTTTTGCTTTCACCGGTCTGGCGCCTGCGCAAGACAATCGAGGAGGCTGGCTGACGTTGTTTCATCGCGGCTACCGCACGCGCAAGCTGACATTGCATTGCCCGCACATGCAGCAGTTACACGACCAGGCACAACGTCAACTCACTGGGCGAGCCATGGCTGCGGTGTAATCAGCCGGAGCCCGCACACGGATGAGCGGGCTTCATCGGCAGATGTCACGCCTTTGCCGTCAGGCCTTTGTCGGACGGAACTGCCGCATTGCCTTCGCCATAGGTCTTGAGATTCTGCAGGACGTAAATGGCTTTCTTGAATTCGGGAATCAGGCTCTTGCCGTAGTAATTGCCATTGAGACTGTTGGTCTGGATGGCATCGAGCTGCGTGGCGAAATATTCCAGCGCGTTGAACTTGGCGTCGGGGTCTTTCTGCACACCGAAGCGGTCGAATTTGTCGCCGGCATTGAGCAAGGTGATCGAGGTGATCTCGGAAATCAGGCCGCGCCCGCGCAGGAATTCGCTGAGGTTGCCCAACTGCTTTACGGAGACGTTGGCTGGATCAAAGCCCTTGATCTGCTTGCGCAAACCCTGTTTGTCCATCTCCGCGACGTTAAGCGCATTCGGATCGTTGCCGACCAGGGTCAGCATCTGCTGCACCTTGACGCTCTGCGAAACCTGCTTTTTCGCGCCGGTATCACGGACCATTACGCCCGCCTTGCTTTCCCAGGCGCCGGTATAGCCGATCGTCATGCGAGGATTCCTTGTGCAATGAGCATGAAATGTCCTTGTTCCAACCAATTGAATGGGCGCGAGTATCGGCCGCTTCGCCTGATCCAACCAACCCTTTTGTGCGCTTTTTTACAAATCTCGTACATTCATGACACTGAGCTTAAGGCCCGCAAACATTGCTTCAGAGCCGTCATCAGGATGTAACAACTGTGGCGATTGCGATGGATGTACCAATCCCGATACCAACCGGTCATCGCCCTGAGTTCTTTCGGCACGCAAGTACCTAAAGCTTCCGCCCGGAACGACGATACGCTGTGATACCCGTCCTGTTTTATTCCTGCCCTCCAACAAAAAGCCGCTCAAGGATCAGTTCCATGCCCGCACTGCGCACTATTCAGGCTCGCTACACGCTGTTTCTGATTCTGTTCATCCTGTTGTTGTCCGTGCTGACCGTGGTCGGCATCAGCCAACTGGTCGCACCGACCCTGCGCGATACGGAAGAGAAGGTCGTGCTCAACCGCATCGCCGAAGTCGCCGTGCAGATTCAGGGCGAACTGAACAAGGTGCAGGCGCAGCAACGCAGCATCACCCAGACCATCCCCCTGCTCGACAGCGCCGCCATCGACGTGGTGCTGCCAGGGCTGGTGGATCAGTACGGCGAACTGAAAGTCTTTGGCGGCGGTATCTGGCCGTTGCCGGGCCAGCGCGAAGCCGGGCGCAACAAGTTCAGCACCTTCTGGCACCGCGATGCCTCGGGTCAGCTCAAGGTCAATACCTTCTGGAACAGCGACGCCGCACCGAACTACTACGACCAGAGCTGGCACAAGGGCGGCATGGCCACCCCGCGCGGCCAGTGCGCGTGGGCCGCTGCCTATAAGGACGACGCCAGTGCCGAGCCGCGCACCAACTGCGCCATGGCGATCTACAAGAACGGCAGTGCCTGGGGCGTTTCGACCATCGACGTGACCCTGGGCTTCTTCAACGATTTGGTAGCGCGCAAGGAAAAAGACCTTAACGCCGAAATGCTCATCGTCGAGGCTGACGGCAAGATCATCAGTAACAGCTCGCGCATCAGCGGCCCGATCGTGTTGAAGAACATCAGCGAACTGGCGGCCAGCTCGACCTTCATCAATCAGATCAAGAACGGCCTGCAGAACCGCGATAAAGCGCAACGCGTCGAGTTCGACAACAACGGTGAAGACGCCACATTCTTCATGCGCCCTATCGAGGGCACACCGTGGTTCCTCGCCACTGCCCTGCCGACCAAGATGCTCAACGCCCAGCGTGACGATGTGCTCAACAGTCTCAGCCTGATCCAGATTCCGCTGGTGATCCTGCTGGTGCTGTTGCAGGTTTACGCGATTCGCAAACTGGTACAGCGCATGAAGGCTCTGAAAGCCAACATCGATTCACTGTCCAGCGGTGACGCCGACCTGACCCGCCGCATCACCATTCGCGCTGAGGACGAACTGGGCGCTATCGGCCATTCGGTCAACACCTTCATCGTCTATTTGCAGAACATGATCGGCGAAGTCACCCAGGCCACCGGCGCCATGGCGTCCAGCCTCGACAATCTGCAACGCACTTCGGCGCACACCAGCCAGATTCTGCTGCGTCACGCCTCGGAAACCGACCAGACCGTCACCGCCATTACCGAAATGAGCTCCACCGCTGAAAGCGTGGCGCAGAATGCCGCTGAAACCGCTGCGTTCACCCAGCGCGCCAATGAAAACGCCGATCGCTCGCGCGTCGTGGTGGGTGAAGCGACCAACAGCGTGGTCGCGCTGATCGACGAAGTGGCCAGCGCTACACACAAAGTCGAAAACATGCAGCAGGACGCCCAGCGCATTACCGAAATCCTCGGCGTGATCGGTGCGATTGCCGGACAGACCAACCTGCTCGCCCTCAACGCGGCGATTGAAGCGGCGCGGGCCGGTGAACAGGGTCGCGGCTTTGCAGTGGTGGCGGATGAAGTCCGCGCCCTCGCCGCCCGCACTCAGGCCAGCACCTCGGAAATCAATGAGATGTTGACCCGTCTGACCCAAGGCGTGAGTTCCTCGGTCAGCGCCATGGAAAACACCCAGGCCAGTTGCCAGTCCGCCGCTGACGCCACCGCCCGAGTCAACTCGGGGCTGGACGAAATGGCCGGTTCGGTCAGCCACATCAACAGCCTCAGCACGCAGATCGCCACCGCCGCCGAACAGCAAAGCGCAGTGACCGAAGAGATCAACCGCAGCATGGTGCAGATCCGTCACATGGTCGACGAACTGGTGCAGAGCAGCCAGGCCAGCGAGCTGAATACCCGCCAGTTGCTCGAAGCCAACAGCCGCGTGAGCGCGATCATGGGGCGGTTCAAGGTCAGTTAAGCCAACCGCGATCACGGGAATTTTGGCCTTTACGCCATTCCCTGTGGGAGCGAGCCTGCTCGCGAAAGCGATTTATCAGTCACTGTATCTGCGGCTGGTCAACCGCATTCGCGAGCAGGCTCGCTCCCACATTGGTTCGGCTGTCTTGTAGCAACTGGAAACACTCAGTTG
>NZ_JASCPT010000046.1:0-39762 GCF_029959775.1 Pseudomonas sp. PS01270
AGCAGGCTCGCTCCCACATTTGAAATGCATTCCCCTGTGGGAGCGAGCCTGCTCGCGAAGGGGCCAGCCGCCACACACACCCGCATCCAGAATAATAAAGAGAACCTGACCGATGCCCGTACCCGATCCCTTCCGCGAAGGCCTCGCCCGAGGCTGGAAAACCTACAACGGCGCGCAACTGAGCGACGACCTCACCCTCGAAGCCGACGTGGCGATCATCGGCAGTGGCGCCGGCGGCGGCACCACGGCGGAGATCCTCAGCGCGGCCGGCTACAAAGTCCTTTTGATCGAAGAAGGCCCGCTGAAAACCAGTTCGGATTTCAAACTGCTCGAAGACGAGGCCTACAGCAGCCTCTATCAGGAAGGCATCGGGCGCATGAGCAAGGACGGCGCGATCACGATCCTGCAGGGCCGCGCGGTCGGCGGTACGACGCTGATCAACTGGACCTCGAGCTTCCGCACGCCCGAGCCGACCCTCGAACACTGGGCCAGCGAGCACAACGTCAAAGGCCATAGTCCGGCAGAGATGGCGCCGTGGTTCGAAAAAATGGAGCAGCGCCTCGGGGTCGCGCCGTGGATGGTGCCGCCCAATGCCAACAACGATGTGATCCGCAAAGGCTGCGAGCAACTCGGCTACAGCTGGCACGTGATCCCGCGCAACGTTCGCGGTTGCTGGAATCTTGGCTATTGCGGCATGGGCTGCCCGAGCAATGCCAAGCAATCGATGATGGTCACGACCATCCCGGCGACGCTGGAAAAGGGCGGCGAGCTGCTGTATCTGGCGCGGGTGGAGAAGCTGCTGATCAGCGGCGACAAGGTTACCGGCCTGCATTGCGTGGCGATGGACGAGCGCTGTGTCGAGCCGACCGGGCGCAGCATCAGCGTCAAGGCGCGGCATTATGTGCTGGCCGGCGGCGGCATCAACAGCCCGGCGCTGTTGCTGCGCTCCGACGCGCCGGATCCGCATGAGCGCGTGGGCAAGCGCACCTTTCTGCACCCGGTGAACATGTCCGCCGCGCGTTTCGCCGAGGTGGTCAATCCGTTCTACGGCGCGCCGCAGTCGATTTATTCCGACCATTTTCAGTGGAAGGACGGCACCACCGGGCCGATGGCTTTCAAACTCGAAGTGCCGCCGCTGCACCCGGCGCTGGCTGCCACGCTGCTGGGTGGTTTCGGCCGGGAGAACGCCCAGCACATGGCCGACCTGCCGCACACCCACGCGATGCTGGCGCTGCTGCGCGATGGCTTTCACCCGGACAGCAGCGGTGGCTCGGTGGAGCTGCGCGGTGATGGCTCGCCGGTCCTCGACTATCAGGTTTCGCAATACGCATGGGACGGTTTGCGCCGGGCCTTTCACGTCATGGCCGAAATCCAGTTCGCCGGCGGCGCGCAATCGGTGATGCCGATGCACGCCGACGGCCGCTATGTGAAGACACTGGCCGAGGCGCGCTCAATGATCGATGGATTGAGCCTGGAGCTGTACCGCACGCGACTCGGCAGCGCCCATGTGATGGGTGGTTGTGCGATGGGTGAAGATCCGCAAAGCGCGGTCGCCGACAGCCTCGGTCGCCATCATCAACTGCGCAATCTGTCGATTCACGACGGCTCGCTGTTCCCCACCAGCATCGGCGCCAACCCGCAGCTGTCGGTGTATGGCCTGACCGCGCAACTGGCGACAGCCTTGGCTGACCGACTGAAAAATCCATGAAAAAGCAGAATATTCCTATCGTCTATAGTGCTTTCTTACCCAACAGGCGACTTGGCCGACCGGGAAGGCTGCGATACCATCCGACTCCCCAACGGACTCCCGCCAGGACGACGCGATGAACCGAGTGTTGTACCCAGGTACCTTCGACCCTATTACCAAGGGCCATGGCGATCTGGTCGAACGCGCCTCGCGCCTGTTCGATCACGTGATCATTGCGGTCGCCGCCAGCCCGAAAAAGAACCCGCTGTTCCCGCTGGAACAACGGGTCGAACTGGCTCGCGAGGTCACCAAACACCTGCCGAACGTGGAAGTGGTCGGTTTCTCGACGCTGCTCGCGCATTTCGCCAAAGAGCAGAACGCCAATGTGTTCCTGCGTGGTCTGCGTGCGGTGTCGGACTTCGAATACGAATTCCAGCTGGCCAACATGAACCGCCAACTGGCACCGGATGTGGAGAGCCTGTTTCTCACGCCGTCGGAGCGTTATTCGTTCATTTCCTCGACGCTGGTGCGGGAAATTGCTGCGCTGGGCGGCGATATCAGCAAGTTCGTCCACCCGGCCGTGGCCGACGCGCTGACCCTGCGCTTTAAAAAGTAGGAGCTGCCGCAGGCTGCGATCTTTGCTTTTAAAGATTGCAGTCTCGTGCCCTTGATCGCCCCCGCGTGCACTGCGAGCGCCAATGCGGCACAATTGCGCGCATTGATTTATAGCGCCCGGGCCTGCCGCCCCGGCTGGAGTTAGCATGTCCCTGATCATCACCGACGATTGCATCAACTGCGACGTCTGCGAACCCGAGTGCCCGAACGCCGCCATTTCCCAAGGCGAAGAGATCTACGTGATCGACCCGAACCTGTGCACCCAGTGCGTCGGCCACTACGACGAGCCGCAGTGCCAGCAGGTCTGCCCGGTGGATTGCATTCCACTGGACGAAGCCCATCCGGAGACTGAAGAACAGTTGATGGAAAAGTACCGCAAGATCACCGGCAAGGCCTGATCACTTCAGCGCCTGTACCGAAGCCATCGCGGGCAAGCCCGCTCCCACAGAGTCTGTGGTGAAACACAAATTTGTGTGAACACCAAAACCCATGTGGGAGCGAGCCTGCTCGCGAATGGGCCATCAGCCACACCACTGAAACCCGATCAGCTCACTCGCGCTGCTCAAACCCCTCCCCTGTACACCCCAGACACCGCACAAACGCCGCTTTCGCCGGGTCGACCACCAGCGCCTGACCGGCATCGCCAACACCGCCGCCCAGTGCGGTAAACGGCAACGACACCACAAACGCTCCCGCACCGATCACCGTGGCCACCACCAGCAAAGGTCGGGCAATCAGCAGGTCGCCAAGCATGGCGTAGGCCGGGGGATTCTGAATGGTGTAACGCGGATCACCGCTGCCGGTTTCCGAGGCCTGAACGGCCAGGCTGGAACACAACAGCAGCGTGACGAAGAAGACTTGCAGGACTTTCATGGCACGATCCTTCGGGCTTAGCAGTAAGACTTCTCACTATAGACCGAAGGATTTTTTCAGGTCTGGCAGCGCGGGCAAAACACGCTGGCGCGCTGGCCGAGCTTAACTTCGCGCAATCCGGTGCCGCAGACCTTGCAGTGCTGCCCTCCCCGGCCGTAGACAAACAGTTCCTGCTGGAAGTATCCCGGCTGACCGTCACCGCCAATGAAATCGCGCAACGTCGTGCCGCCACGCTCGATGGCGGCGGCGAGGATGCGTTTGATCTCGATTGCCAGTTTCAAGTAACGCCCGCGGGAAATGCCCCCGGCTTCGCGGCGCGGATCGATGCCGGCGGCGAACAGCGCTTCGGTCGCATAGATATTGCCGACCCCGACCACCACCGCGTTGTCCATGATGAACGGCTTGACCGCCATCGAGCGCCCGCGTGACAGCTGGAACAGGCGCTCGCCATCAAACAGATCGGTCAGCGGCTCCGGCCCAAGGCGAATCAGCAGTTCGTGATTGAGCGGGTCGTTGCTCCACAGCATCGCGCCGAACCGTCGCGGGTCGGTGTAGCGCAGGGCCAGACCCGATTCCAGTTCGATATCGACGTGCTCGTGCTTCAACGCCGGCAACCCGGCCTCGACCAGACGCAGATTGCCCGACATGCCCAGATGGCTGATCAGTGTGCCGATCTCGGCGTTGATCAACAGGTACTTGGCGCGCCGCTCCACCAGCACGATGCGCTGCCCGGACAGGCGCACATCGAGATCTTCGGGGATCGGCCAGCGCAGGCGCCGGTCGCGGACGATGACCCGGCTGACCCGCTGGCCTTCCAGGTGCGGGGCGATCCCGCGACGGGTGGTTTCGACTTCCGGCAGTTCAGGCATGGTGTCCTCGGATCAATGCGCGCCGAGGTCGCGAATCGTTTGTTTGAGTGTTTCGAAGTCGTAGTCCGACAGACCGACGTAATCGAGCACCAGCGGGCCCACCGCGCTCCACTCGAAATCTTCGCTCTGGTTGCCCAGCACGCGATAAGAGGCGCAGATGTGCTCGGCCATTTTCAGAATCGCCAGCAAATTTTTCAGCTGGCTGTTCTTCGACGATTCGTCGCTGAAAATCGCCAGCGCGTTGTGGTGGTTGGCGATGGCGGCGCTGACATGCTCCGGCAGGCGCCAGGACTTGGCGGTGTAGTAACCGACCACGGCGTGGTTGGTGTTGAACACACGGTTTTCCGTATCGACCACGCGGCATTCCGGGCTGGCGCTGGCGTAGGCCTCTTCCAGCACGGTCATGTAATTGGGGAAACGCTGCAGCATCAATGGCACGCCGCAATCGTGGAACAGGCCCAACGCATAGGCTTCGTCACCGGCCTGGGTGCCGATGCGCTTGGCCAGGGTCAGGCAGGTCATCGCCACATCCTGCGCGGTGTCCCAGAAACGGTTGAGGGTGACGATGGTGTCGTCGTTCATCTCGCCCTTGATCGACTGCGCGTTGATCAGGTTGATGATCGAACGGCTGCCCAACAGGTTCACCGCACGCTGGATCGAGGTGATCTTGTTGCTCAGGCCGTAATACGGCGAGTTGACGATTTTCAGCAGCGCGCCGGACAGACCGGGGTCCTGAGAGATCAGTTTGGCGATCACCTCCAGGTCCGGGTCGGGCATGTACTGCTCCATTTGCAGATCCACCATGATCTGCGGTTGCGCCGGCACACTGATGCCTTGCAGCGATTGTTGAATCTGTTCGGTGGTCAGCTCTTGGGACATAAGTACACACTCCGGGGCAGGCGGCGATTCTAACCGCTGAAACCGCAGGGCGACACACCGATGGGCACATCGCCGGAACTTTCATCTGTGCCCAGGCTTCGGAATCTGTAGGGCGCATCGGACCTCAACGGTTCGCTGCGAAGGCAAAATCTCCACAGACTCAGGAGCTTACCGATGGCAACTTCCCTCAATGGCAAACGCGTCGCTATTTTGGTTACCGATGGTTTCGAACAGGTCGAAATGACCGGCCCCAAGGATGCCCTGGAGCAGGCCGGCGTGCAGGTCGATATCCTTTCCGCCGAGGCTGGCACGGTCAAAGGCTGGAACCATGACAAACCGGCGGACGACTTCCCCGTCACCAACACTTTCCAGGCTGTGAGCGTCGATCAATACGATGCCGTGCTGCTGCCCGGCGGTGTGCAGAATTCCGACACCATCCGTATCGATCAGGATGCTCAGCATCTGGTCAAGACTGCCGCTTCGGCGGGCAAGCCGATTGCCGTGATCTGTCATGGCAGCTGGCTGCTGATTTCCGCAGGGCTGGTCAATGGCAAGACCATGACCAGCTACAAAACGGTCAAGGACGATCTGGTCAATGCCGGGGTCAACTGGGTCGACCAGGAAGTGGTCAAGGACGGCAACCTGATCAGCAGCCGCCAGCCGGATGATGTGCCGGCGTTCAGTCAGGCCCTGATTGACGCACTGGCTGCGTAAGCGCCGAAATCCTTTCGCGAGCAGGCTCGCTCCCACAATGGTTTGGTGTTCACCTGTGGGAGCGAGCCTGCTCGCGAAGGCATCATCAGCGTTTCATCGCATCCTCAGCCCTGCGCAAACCTCAACACGCTATACTCCCGCTCTTTTTTCCGGAGCGACGTCATGTCCCTGCCTAGCCTGCGCCTCAAAGCCAACGCCGACCGTCGCCTGCGCAACGGCCACTTGTGGGTCTACAGCAACGAAATCGACGTGGCCGCCACGCCTCTGCACGGCTTCAAGGCCGGCGATCAGGCGGTGCTCGAAGCCGCTGGCGGCAAGCCGTTGGGCATCGTCGCCATGAGCCCGAACAACCTGATCTGCGCGCGCCTGCTGTCGCGCGACATCAAACTGGCCCTCGACAAGTCGCTGCTGGTGCATCGCCTGAATGTCGCACTGTCGTTGCGCGAGCGTCTGTTCGACAAGCCGTTCTATCGTCTGGTCTACGGCGACTCCGACCTGCTGCCGGGTCTGGTGGTCGATCGTTTCGGCGACATTCTTGTGGTGCAGATCGCCTCGGCGACCATGGAAGCGCATAAAGACGACGTGATCGCCGCGTTGACCCAGGTGCTCAAGCCAAGCGGCATCCTGTTCAAGAACGACTCCGCCGCCCGCGACGCCGAAGGCCTCAACCGCTACGTCGAAACCGTGTTCGGTCTGGTACCGGAATGGGTCGCGCTGGAAGAGAACGGCGTCAAGTTCGAAGCGCCGGTCATTCAAGGGCAGAAAACCGGCTGGTTTTACGATCACCGCATGAACCGCGCGCGCCTGGCACCCTACGCCAAGGGCAAACGCGTACTTGATCTCTATAGCTACATCGGTGGCTGGGGCGTGCAGGCCGCTGCGTTCGGCGCCAGCGAAGTGTTCTGCGTCGACGCCTCTGCATTCGCCCTCGACGGCGTCGAGCGCAACGCCGCGCTGAACGGCTTCGCTGACAAGATGACCTGCATCGAAGGCGACGTCTTCGAAGCCTTGAAGGAACTCAAAGCCAGCGAAGAACGCTTCGACGTGATCGTTGCCGATCCGCCGGCCTTCATCAAACGCAAGAAAGACATGAAGAACGGCGAAGGCGCCTACCGTCGTCTCAACGAGCAAGCCATGCGCCTGCTGACCAAGGACGGCATTCTGGTCAGTGCTTCGTGCTCCATGCACCTGCCGGAAGATGATCTGCAGAACATCCTGCTGACCAGCGCCCGTCACTTGGACCGCAATATCCAGATGCTCGAGCGTGGCGGTCAGGGTCCGGATCATCCGGTGCATCCGGCCATCGCTGAAACCCGTTACATCAAAAGCATCACCTGCCGTCTGCTGCCCAACAGCTGATTGCGCTTGAACACCGGGGAGCCACTGAGCTCCCCTTTTTTTTTGCGCGCCCTCCCCCCGTTTTTTTCACACTCGACATGAGTGCCCTGCCCTCTTCCTACAACTTCTTTCTCGCCGCCTTGCAGGAAGTTTCGTCATGCCTGTAAAACATGGAAATTAAACCTACACAGTAAGCCTCCTGCAAAAGATCACTCCGACAAAATTACTGGAATATTCCTACTTAATATCCGCTTGCCAATATTCGATTACAAACTAATATGAAGTTGTCGCAACGAAGCGACTCAACTACCAACGAACAAGGAGTTCACATCATGAAAACCATTTATCTCGAAACAGACAAACTCGCCAACCTGGCCTTTCTGGTTGCAGCCACCGGCCGCTAAGTAGCCTGGACGCCGGAGAGTGCCGGCACTCTGGCGTCCATCAGACTTTTCCTGAGTGATCTGAACCCATGTATATCAATCCTTTTCTTTTTATATTGCCGCGCCCGCCCGGACAAGTAGTCTGGAACTACAAGAACCACACTCAACACGAACTTGATCTTGAATACTCCCATCGCCTCGCCAGCCTTATACACAACCCTGATATATTTGACCCCAATAACATAATAGATAGACAACTTCTGGACGCAGGCATACTAACAACTTCAAAAATAGACACCCCGGATTGGGGCTGGGATGAACTATCGAAGATTTATCACATCGGCACACAAAATATACCTTGCGCACATACGCCTCGGAATATTCACGAGTGGTCCAGGCAATATCTGGCGCACTGCAGCGAAGTGCTGGCGAAGCCAGAACCTGCAGACACCCGGGCGCCGCGATCAGTGCAGCCCTTGATTACCCTGCCCGTACCGGGCGCCATTAATCATGACAGCCTGACTCAGGCCCTGATGAGGCGCAAAACCTGTCGTTCCTACACCGGTGCCGCGGTGACACTGAACGAGGTCGGCACGCTGCTCTATCTGACCCTTGGCTATCTTCCCCCGCGCGAAGATGCCCACGCCGATCCGGTCGCGCCGGGTCTCGAGGCCCGCCGGAGCTGCCCGTCCGGCGGCGGATTGAACGCCTGTGAGGGATTTGTCCTGGCGCAAAATGTCAGCGGGCTGGAACCCGGCATCTACGCCTACCACCCTGCCGAACACGCTCTGAGTCGGATCAATGCGCTGCCGGATCCGGAACTGGGCCAATTGCTCGGCGGCCAGCACTTCATCAACAACCTGCCGCTGGGCGTGTTCATCACCGCCAGGTTTGATCGTCTCTGGTGGAAGTACGAACACTCGCGCGCCTATCGCATGGCATTCATCGAGGCCGGTCATCTCTCGCAAACCTTTCAACTGGTAGCAACAACGCTGGGGCTGAACACCTGGCTGACCGGCGCATTTGCCGATGCACAGGTTGAAATCCTGCTCGGCATCGCCGGCAGCGCCGAGCAACCGCTGTTCTTTGTCGGTTGCGGCGAAAGCGATGGTCACACCATGTGCCAGGAAATGCGTGATCTGCTCAGCGGAGCACAGTCATGATTCCCACGGCGATGGACGAGAGCGAAGCCCCGGTGTCATGGTCGCTGAAATTCACGCTTCCAGACTGGGAGAGCCGTGCATCGGTACGCAGCAGTACCCATGACTACCGTTTACCGGGCGATGTCGAGCAGCAATTGCAAACCCGCTACTGGTTCCCCCCGGCCTTCGTGCCCTATCTGGCGCATCCGGCCATCCAGGCCAAGGGTCGCGAAACCCTGCACCGCCTTACCGCCAATCATCTGGTGTATTTCCTCGATTACACCACCCTGCTCGAACACCGCATCGTCAACCGCGCCGTGGAAGTCATCGCGCACCGCGAACTGCCCATCTACATACCGCTGCCGATGAAACATGCGGCACTGCAGCTGTATACCGACGAGGGCTACCACGCGCTGTTTTCCAACCAGATTGCCGAGCAGATCGCTGCGTATTACAGCATCACCCGGCGTCCGGTCATTCCGAAGCGAATCAGCCGCATGAACGCCTTGATCGCGCGCACGCCGGAGAAAAACCGCGCTCTGGCCTGGTTCCTGCTGGGATT
This sequence comes from Pseudomonas sp. PS01270, assembly GCF_029959775.1. Classification (NCBI taxonomy): domain Bacteria; kingdom Pseudomonadati; phylum Pseudomonadota; class Gammaproteobacteria; order Pseudomonadales; family Pseudomonadaceae; genus Pseudomonas; species Pseudomonas sp. PS01270. Next base: position 9,063 of record NZ_JASCPT010000046.1, read on the forward strand.
TGTCTCGGAAACGATCATTGCCCGCGAGTTGCTGGAGGTCTGCCGCGACACGCTGGTGTCCAGCGTGAACGACATGCTGCGTGATCACCTTGCCGACGAAGCCCGGCACAGCCGTTATTTCGCCGAAGCCTTCCATTATTTCTGGATTGCGATGAACAGTCGTCAGCGCCTGTTCGCCAGCAAGACCCTCGTGGAGATCATTTCCATCTTCTTCGAAGCGGATGAAAGCTGGCTGCAACAAAGCCTGCGTTCGGCCGGTATCGCCGAGATCGACGTGATGGAGATTGTCGGCAGCACGGTAACGGTGCAGGCCAACCGCGCTCGTGCACGCGCTGGCTGCAAGCCTACTGTGGAGGCCCTGCACAAGGCCGGCTTCTTTGCATTGCCCCATAACCAGACACTCTTCGCCAAAGCAGGATTGATCGATGGATAAACACAGCCGTGCAACCACCCGCCGACAGCAGCGCGGAGCAATCAGCCTGCTGCTGGCGATGATCCTGCTTGGCGTGTTTCCGCTGGATGTGCTGCTGCCTTCCTTTCCGGCATTGGCAGCCCACTTTGGCCGATCGTCAAACGACATCGCCCTGTCGATCAGTCTGTTTGCCGTGGGCATCGCATTTGCCCAGTTATTGATCGGCCCGTTGTCCGATGTGATCGGGCGCAAAGGTCTGCTGCTTGCCGGCATGAGCGTGTCGCTGCTCGGCGCACTGGGCTGCGTGCTGAGCAATGACTACACGCTGTTCCTGATTTTCCGGGTGATGCAGGCGCTGGGATGCGGTTGCTTCGTGCTGTCCCAGGCACTGGTGCAGGATCTGTTCGAAGGCAACGAGCGTGATCGCCTGCGGATCCTGATGGTCACCGCCACGGGCATCTTCATTTCGGTATCACCATTGGCGGGCACGTTTCTGCAGGCCACGCTCGGCTGGCGCGGCAGCTTCTGGGTGTTCATCGCCTTGGCCGCCGTGGTTCTGGTGAAGACGTGGCGGCTGCTCGATAACAGCCGGCCCGTTCAGAATGGGCCACATGGGGGTTTCATAAAGCCCTACAGATTGGTGCTGAGCAATTTCGAATTCGTCGGCTGCTGGCTGATTTCCGCATTCGCTTTCGCCTGCCACTTTTCCTTCATTGTCATTTCCCCGCTGATCTTCATGGAGCAGCTGCAGATGGCACCTTACGATTTCGCCTTGATCCTGCTGATCTACGGCGCCGCCTATGTCTTTGGCGGCCTGTTCGCCAGCGTGCTGAATCGGCATATCAATGCGCAACAGCAGATTTTCACCGGGCTGAGTCTGATCCTGCTCTCGGGGCTGGTGATGCTCTATCTGGCGGCCAATCATGATCTGTCAGCGGCGACGGTGCTGATTCCGATGCTGATCTGCACGGTGGGCACGACCATTTCAAGACCACCGGCCACCTCCCGCGCCATGAGCCTGTTCGCCGAAAATGCCGGCGCATCGGCGTCCGCCGGCAGCACCATCATCTTTATCTGTGGCGGGCTGGTCAGCGCCTTGATCAGCCTCGGCCCGGCCAACCTGCAAGCGACGCTGGGTTACGGCTTCGTGGTGCTGAGCGGCGTATCGCTGTTGCTCAACAGCGTGATTGGCCGTCGCGTCAGCAATCTGCGCAGCAATCCGGTGATGCCGGGAGGCGACCACTGATCCTGCCAGTCGTCATCCCGCGTGCCTCTTCAACGGGGGAACAACGCTTTGCGCCATTCCCTCGCGACGCCAGCGGTGTAGAATCGCCTCATTCATCGCCATTCATCCCCGGCGGGTTTATGAGCTCAGGCTGAGACCAGCGGCGATCCCGCAACGTCATCGGCAGCTTCCGGACACACGGCCATTTTTCGGGTGTTTCAGAGGTCAACAGAAGCTCACTCCCCTTTAGTACGTGATTAGCCGCCCGGAGTGCTCCATGCCAGATTACCGCTCGAAAACATCCACCCACGGCCGCAACATGGCCGGCGCCCGCGCACTGTGGCGCGCCACCGGCATGAAAGATGACGACTTCAAGAAGCCGATCATTGCCATCGCCAACTCGTTCACCCAGTTCGTCCCGGGGCATGTGCACCTGAAGGACCTGGGTCAACTGGTCGCCCGCGAAATCGAACGCGCCGGTGGCGTGGCCAAGGAATTCAACACCATTGCTGTCGATGACGGCATTGCCATGGGCCACGACGGCATGCTGTATTCGCTGCCGAGTCGCGAGATCATCGCCGACTCCGTCGAGTACATGGTCAATGCCCACTGCGCCGACGCCATCGTGTGCATTTCCAACTGCGACAAGATCACCCCGGGCATGCTGATGGCCGCGCTGCGCCTGAACATCCCGGTGATCTTCGTTTCCGGTGGCCCGATGGAAGCGGGCAAGACCAAACTCGCTTCCCACGGCCTCGACCTCGTCGACGCCATGGTAATCGCCGCCGACTCCAGCGCTTCTGACGAGAAAGTCGCCGAGTACGAGCGCAGCGCCTGCCCGACCTGCGGTTCGTGCTCCGGCATGTTCACCGCCAACTCGATGAACTGCCTGACCGAAGCACTGGGTCTGGCCTTGCCGGGCAACGGTTCGACTCTGGCTACCCACAGCGACCGCGAACAGCTGTTCCTCCAGGCCGGTCGCACCATCGTCGAGCTGTGCAAGCGTTACTACGGCGAGAACGATGACTCCGTGCTGCCGCGCAACATCGCCAACTTCAAGGCGTTCGAAAACGCGATGATGCTCGACATCGCCATGGGCGGTTCGACCAACACCATCCTGCACTTGCTCGCAGCCGCCCAGGAAGCCGAGATCGATTTCGACCTGCGCGACATCGACCGTCTCTCGCGCAGCGTGCCACAGCTGTGCAAAGTCGCACCGAACATCCAGAAGTACCACATGGAAGACGTGCACCGCGCCGGCGGCATTTTCAGCATCCTCGGTTCGCTGGCCCGTGGCGGCCTGCTGCACACCGACCTGCCGACCGTACACAGCCGCAGCATGGAAGAAGCCATCGCCAAGTGGGACATCACCCAGACCAGCGACGAAGCCGTGCATCACTTCTTCAAGGCAGGCCCTGCGGGCATTCCGACCCAGACTGCGTTCAGCCAGTCGACCCGTTGGGAAACCCTCGACGACGACCGTGAAAACGGCTGCATCCGCAGCTTCGAGCACGCCTATTCGAAAGAAGGCGGCCTCGCCGTGCTGTACGGCAATATCGCGCAGGACGGCTGCGTGGTGAAAACCGCCGGGGTTGATGAGTCGATCCACGTCTTCGAAGGCAACGCGAAGATTTTCGAAAGCCAGGACAGCGCCGTGCGCGGCATCCTCGCCGACGAAGTGAAGGAAGGCGACATCGTCATCATTCGCTACGAAGGCCCGAAAGGCGGCCCGGGCATGCAGGAAATGCTCTACCCGACGTCCTACCTGAAATCCAAAGGCCTGGGCAAAGCCTGCGCGCTGCTCACCGACGGGCGTTTCTCTGGCGGTACTTCCGGCCTGTCGATCGGTCACGCTTCGCCAGAGGCTGCGGCCGGTGGCGCGATTGGTCTGGTGCAGGATGGCGACAAGGTGCTGATCGACATTCCGAACCGCTCGATCAACCTGTTGGTCAGCGACGAAGAACTGGCGGCACGCCGCGCCGAGCAGGACAAGAAAGGCTGGAAACCGGTCGAGGTGCGCCCACGCAAAGTGACCACCGCCCTCAAGGCCTACGCCCTGCTGGCGACCAGTGCAGATAAAGGCGCGGTGCGCAACAAGGCGATGCTCGACGGGATTTGAGGCAGCTACAGCTGCAAGCTGCAAGCTGCAAGCTGCAAGCTGCAAGCAAAGGTGATCGTTCCCACGCTCTGCGTGGGAACGCCTCAAGGGACGCTCCGCGTCCAGTGACGCGGAGCGTCACGGGCTGCATTCCCACGCAGAGCGTGGGAACGATCAAATAAGCGCCAAGCTGCAAGCAAGAGCCGCCTTGCTTTTTCTTGCGGCTTGTAGCTTGCCGCTATCAGCTGCTTTTATTGGATTTCTTCCGGCTTGACGATCACCCAGTTCTTGTCCGCCGTCACCGGCAAGCCTTCCTTGGCCTGGGCCGCCGCGTGTTTGGCCATCATGCCGTTGATTTGCGTCATGTACTTGTCCTTGCGGTTGATCCACAAGTGAATGCCGCCCTTGGCCACATCGACATCGTGGAACAGCATGTAACCGTCGCTCGTCGGGGTATCGCCGCCGACCAGTACCGGTTTTTTCCATTCATCGATATAGGTCAGGATCGCTGCGTGCTTGCCGGCCATCCACGTTGCCGGGGTCCACAGGTACGGCGTCAGCTCCAGGCCGAGGTTGGCCTTCTCGTCATATTTGCCAGCAGTGATCTGTTTGCGCGCAGTGGTCAGCTCGCCGGTCTTCTGATCCTTGAGCAGCAGTGAAACGCCAATGACGTTCTGCGGTTTGACGTTGTAACCGTACTTGGGATCCGCCGCGACCATACGCACCAGTTCCTCTGAAGCGGCGGTCATCACGTAAACCTCGATGCCGTTCTCCATCAGCTTGTTATACAGCTCCTGCTGGCCAGTGAAGATCTTCGGCGGATTGACGTCGAGTTTCTTCACCACATCGCCTTCGTAATACGTCGCCGGCACCGGTTTGCCCGAAGCCATCAGTTCGTCAACGTAGCCCTTGAGCTCCTTGAGGGTGAAGCCGGAGAACACCTGCGCCACCCACGGGTAGCAGACCATGTCGTCGACTTCGCAGAGCCGGTAGTAATAACTGAACAGGCTTTCCTTGTGCTCGGCGGTGTCCTTGAACGGCATCAGTTTCAGCGAGGGGTCGAGCTTGTCGCGGGTAATAAGGCCCTTGTTTTCCATGAACGGCAGCAAGGATTCTTCGAGGTCGTAGCGGTAACTGGTGTTGTCCATGTCGAACACCGCGTAATTACCCTTGTTGGCGTTGGCAGCGATCATCGCGTCCAGCGCCTTGGCCTGATCTGCCGGCCAATGCTTGAGGTCCGTGGCCAATGCCTGGCCGGCGAGGCCAGCCGCCAGTGCTACAGCCAACAACGTGCGTGCAATTTTCATAGCGCTACTCCCCGATGCAAAGAGTTCGACGCTAACAAATCAGTGTGACAACCCTCGCCTGTCAGCGACCGCTTGCGTCCCCTGCGCGTCAGTTGCATTACCGACAGCGACACGCGCTTATTCCAAAAACGACGGACGCCCTGCCATTTCGGTATTAAATCATTGCAAATCAAGCTGTTAGGCTTTCCGGTTCGCAGCAGCCCCGGACGGCTGTTGGCACAGTCTTTACTGGAGTTCTCATGAATCTACCGTTGATTCTCAACCTGCTGGTGTTCCTCGCCCTGCTCTTCGGTCTGGCGCAAACCCGCCACACCACTTGGAGCCTGGCGAAAAAAGTCCTGCTTGCACTGGTCCTCGGCGTGGTGTTCGGCGTTGCCCTGCACACGATTTACGGTGCCGGCAACCCGGTGCTGAAAGCCTCGATCGGCTGGTTCGATCTGGTGGGTAACGGTTACGTGCAGTTGCTGCAAATGATCGTGATCCCGCTGGTGTTTGCTTCGATCCTCAGCGCCGTCGCCCGCCTGCACAACGCTTCGTCGCTGGGCAAAATCAGTTTCCTGACCATCGGCACGCTGCTGTTCACCACCGCCATCGCGGCGTTGATCGGCATCGGCCTGACCAACCTGTTCGGCCTTACCGCTGAAGGTCTGGTCGCCGGCACTCAGGAAATGGCGCGCCTGCAAACCATTCAGAACGACTACGCCGGCAAGGTTGCCGACCTGAATGTGCCGCAACTGCTGCTGTCGTTCATTCCGCAGAACCCGTTCGCCGACCTGGCCCGGGCCAAGCCGACCTCGATCATCAGCGTAGTGATCTTCGCCGCGTTCCTTGGGGTTGCTGCGTTGCAGCTGCTCAAGGATGACGTCGAGAAAGGTCAGAAAGTGATCAACGCCATCGACACCCTGCAAGCCTGGGTGATGCGTCTGGTGCGTCTGGTGATGAAGCTGACCCCGTACGGCGTGCTGGCGCTGATGACCAAAGTGGTCGCCGGTTCCAACCTGCAGGACATCATCAAGCTCGGCAGTTTCGTCGTGGTCTCGTATATCGGCCTGGGCCTGATGTTCGTCGTGCACGGCGTGCTGGTGTCGGCCGCCGGGATCAACCCGCTGCGCTTCTTCCGCAAGATCTGGCCGGTGCTGACGTTTGCTTTCACCAGTCGCTCCAGCGCGGCGACCATCCCGCTGAGCATTGAAGCGCAGACCCGCCGCCTGGGTATTCCGTCGTCGGTCGCCAGTTTCGCTGCCTCGTTCGGTGCGACCATCGGCCAGAACGGGTGTGCCGGCCTGTACCCGGCGATGTTGGCCGTGATGGTCGCACCAACGGTTGGCATCAACCCGCTGGATCCGCTGTGGATCGCGACGCTGGTGGCGATTGTCACGTTGAGCTCGGCCGGTGTCGCCGGGGTCGGTGGCGGCGCGACGTTCGCCGCCCTGATCGTGCTGCCGGCGATGGGCTTACCGGTGTCACTGGTGGCCCTGCTGATTTCGGTCGAGCCGCTGATCGATATGGGCCGCACCGCGTTGAACGTGAGTGGCTCGATTACCGCCGGGGCGATTACCAGTCAGGTCATGCAGCAGACGGATAAAGCGCTGCTGGATGCCGATGAACACGCAGAGTTGGCCCAGGCATAGTTTCAAAGGATCGTTCCCACGCTCTGCGTGGGAATGCAGCCCGTGACGCTCCGCGTCACTGGACGCGGAGCGTCCCCTGAGGCGTTACCACGCAGAGCGTGGGAACGATCATGCGCGCTCCCAGACTTCGAAGTTGTACGCGGGTTTATCTTCAACCGCCGGGTTTTCAACATCCGACACCAGCTTCCATTCGCTCAGATCAAACTCCGGAAACCACGCATCGCCTTCCGGGCTCAGCGCCACGCGGGTCAGGTACAGACGATCGGCCTGCGCCAGTCCCTGCGCATACAACTGCGCGCCGCCAATAAGCATCAGCTCATCAACGCCCTGGGCTTTCGCCCATTCCTCGGCGCGGGCCACGGCGGCTTCCAGCGACGGATAGACCTCGGCGCCTTCGAGTTGCAGATCGGTCTGGCGGCTGATCACGATGTTCAAGCGCCCCGGCAGCGGCCGGCCGAGCGAATCCCAGGTCTTGCGACCCATGATGATCGGCTTGCCGAGCGTGGTCGCCTTGAAGTATTTGAAGTCCCCCGGCAAGTGCCAGGGCATGCTGTTGTCGACGCCGATCACGCGGTTTTCACCGAGGGCTGCGATCAGGCTGAGGGGCAGTGATTTAATCATGCCAGCGAGGATACCAGAGCCGCGCTTACCCCGATAAGCGCCACAGCGGTTATGCTCAGCGCTCGATTTAGCGACGGGACGCCGCGTGACTGAACTGACTCCACTGCAAAACCTCTGGCTCAGCGAAACCATCCGCCTGCGCGAAGAACACGCGGGGCCGCTGGATGACCTGGAAGCCAATCGTCTGGCCCGCGCCGCTGGCGGCGATCTGCCGAGCCGCATTGCGCGCCGGGCGCTATGGCTGGCCGAGCGCGACGGGCTCACCGCCGCGCTCAAGCACTGGCTGCAAGGCGCGCGTCTGGCGCTGGTGCTGTTGATGATTTTCGCCGTGCTCAGCGGTGCCGGTCTGGCTTTCGCCGCACTTGGCCAGACGCCGGTGAATGTGTTCTGGGCGCTGGGCAGTCTGCTCGGGATCAATCTGATTTTGCTGCTGAGTTGGGCGCTGGGCTTGATTTTCGCAGGCGAACACGGCGCCACCCTCGGGCGCTTGTGGCTGTGGCTCAGCGAAAAATTCGCCCGCGATGCCAAAGCCGCGCAACTGCCGCCGGCCCTGCTGTTGCTGCTGCAACGCAAGAAACTCAACCGCTGGGCGCTCGGCGCGTTGGTCAATGGCCTGTGGCTGCTGGCGATGCTCAGCGCGCTGATTCTGTTGCTGACCCTGATGGCCACGCGGCGCTACGGCTTTGTCTGGGAAACCACGATCCTCGGTGCCGACACCTTTATTCACGTCACCCAGGCCCTCGGCTATCTGCCGGCGCTGCTCGGCTTCAATGTGCCGACCGAGGAAATGATCCGCGCCAGCGGCGCCGGCGCACTGGATATTGAAAGCGCACGACAGGCCTGGGCGACCTGGCTGGTCGGTGTGCTGGTGGTCTACGGCGTGCTGCCGCGCCTGCTGCTCGCGCTGTTCTGCCTGTGGCGCTGGAACAGCGGCAAAGCCGCGCTGCGTCTGGATCTGAATCTGCCCGGCTACGCGCAACTGCGCGAAAGGCTGATGCCGACCAGCGAGCGCCTCGGCGTCAACGACCCGGAGCCGGCGCAACTGCATCGCGTCGAAAGCAACGTCGGCGAACTGGCCAGTGAAGGCGCGCTGCTGGTGGCGATCGAGTTGGACGAACAGCGCCCATGGCCACCCGCGCTGCCGAGAAACGTCAGCAACGCGGGCATCCTCGACAGTCGCGAATCGCGGCACAAACTGCTCGAACAACTCAGTCGCTTCCCGCCGGCGCGGCTGGCCATCGCCTGCGATCCACGACGCTCGCCGGATCGCGGCAGCCTCGCATTGATCGCCGAACTCGCACGCAATGCCGGCGCCACTCGCATCTGGCTGCTGCAAGCGCCGCCTGGCGAAGCGCTGGACGGGCAACGTCTGGGTGACTGGCACGCGGCGCTGCAACAACTGAACCTGCCGTTTGCCGATTGCGCGCCGATGAACTGGCTGGAGAGCGGACATGACTGATGCACGCAAGGCACCGCTGAAACTGGCAGTGGTTGGCCATACCAATGTCGGCAAGACCTCGCTGCTGCGCACGCTGACCCGCGATGTCGACTTCGGCGAAGTCTCGCACCGGCCGAGCACCACCCGGCATGTCGAAGGCGCGCGGTTGTCGGTGGATGGCGAGCCGTTGCTCGATCTGTACGACACGCCGGGGCTGGAAGATGCGATCGCCCTGCTGGATTTTCTCGAACGTCTGGAGCGCCCCGGCGAACGCCTCGACGGCCCGGCACGACTGGCGCGGTTTCTCGACGGCAGCGAGGCGCGCCAGCGTTTCGAACAGGAAGCCAAGGTACTGCGACAACTGCTGGCCTCCGATGCCGGTCTGTATGTGATCGACGCCCGCGAACCGGTGCTGGCCAAGTATCGCGACGAGCTGGAAGTGCTCGCCAGTTGCGGCAAGCCCCTGCTGCCGGTGCTGAATTTCGTCAGCAGCGCCAACCATCGCGAACCCGATTGGCGTGAAGCGCTGGCGCGGTTGGGGCTGCATGCGTTGGTACGTTTCGACAGCGTCGCACCGCCCGAAGATGGCGAGCGGCGCTTGTACGAGAGCCTCGCCCTGCTATTGGAAAACGCCCGGCCGCAACTGGAGCGGTTGGTCGCCGACCAGCAGGCGCAGCGCCTCGCCCGTCAGCAAAGCGCCGCACGCCTGATTGCCGAATTGCTGATCGACTGCGCTGCGTGCCGGCGCAGTGTGGTCAGCGAAGCCGAGCAGGAACAGCAGGCGATCAGCGAGCTGCGCAAAGCCGTACGCCAGCGTGAGCAGAAGTGCGTCGAGGCGTTGCTCAAGCTCTACGCGTTTCGCCCGCAGGACGCGGCGGCCAGCGACTTGCCGCTGCTCGACGGGCGTTGGGGCGATGATCTGTTCAACCCGGAAACCCTGAAGCAACTCGGCGTGCGCGTCGGCGGCGGCATTGCTGCCGGTGCAGCGGCCGGGGCCGGCGTGGATTTGCTGGTCGGCGGGATTACCCTCGGCGCGGCGGCGTTGGCCGGCGCGATTGCCGGCGGTGCGCTGCAAACCGCGCGCAGTTATGGCAGTCGCCTGCTCGGCAAGATCAAAGGCCAGCGGGAATTGACGGTGGATGACGCCGTGCTGCGCCTGTTGGCGTTGCGCCAGCGCCAGTTGTTGCTGGCACTCGATCAGCGTGGGCATGCGGCGATGGACAGCATTCAGGTGGCCACGCCTGTGGACAAGACCTGGCGCGAAGGCAAGTTGCCGGAAGCGCTGAACAAGGCGCGCGCGCATCCGCAGTGGTCGTCGCTCAATCCGCAGGCGAAGTTGAATCAGGCGGAAAGGCAGGAGCAGGTTGAGGCGTTGGTTGATCGGGTGCTTGAGCTTTAGATCGCTACCCCCTCACCCCAGCCCTCTCCCGGAGGGAGAGGGGGCCGACTGTGTTGCTCTTGGGTCATACACCGACCTGAGATATCCAGTCGAACTCAGGTTTGAAAAGCATGGAGATCAGCTCCCTCTCCCTCCGGGAGAGGGCTGGGGTGAGGGCTGCAATCACTCAGTCGACAACAATTTCTCAGCCTTGCGCTTTAACACACTCAGATCCACCAGCGGCACCGCAACCTCCTTCGCCAACTCATCCCAGCGCCGCATGCGCAAACTCAGCGCACACAACGGATCAGCCGCAAACGCATCCGCCTCAGCCGCGCTCATTACCCCGCCCTGATATTCCAGCGTCCTGCGACTCGCCTCACTCAACCGCGCGTAATACCCCGGCTCGCGCAAGGTCAGATAGCGTTTAGCCTGAACGTGATATTCCACCAGTCGCGCCAGCCGCTCGCTGAAACCTGCCTCACGCAGATAATCGGCACCGAGCCGTTCATGGCTGACCACGCCATAACCGCCCATGTTTTCCGCGCCCTCGGCACACAAATGGCCGATGTCATGAAAGAACGCCGCCAGCACCACTTCATCGTCACAGCCTTCAGCCATGGCCAGTTCTGCGGCCTGGGACATGTGCTCGAGCTGCGACACCGGTTCGCCGATGTAATCGCTGGCGCCGAAGCGTTCATACAGGCCGAACACCCGGGCGATCACCTGTTCGTGATTCATGCCTCCTCCAGTAATTGCGCGATATTGCGTTCGGCCAGCGCCGGGCCGACGCTCATGCCGACGCCGGTGTGCATCAGCGCCACGCTCAGGCCCGGTGCCGGGCGCAGGAATGAAAACGGCCCTGGCCCCCGAGAACCATAGACGCCCTGCCAGCGTTCGACCACTTGCACCTGGCAGCCCAGCGTCTGCTCGGCAAGTTCGAGCATCCAGTCGTCGACCTGTTCGGCGTTGAACGGTGACGCATCGCTGCCGTAATGATGCGAATCGCCGATGATCAGTTCGCCATACGGTGTCGGGCTGATCAGCAAGTGAATGCCGTTAGCGTGCAGTTGCGGTTGTTCACGGAGGATCTGCGCCTGCACCGCTGCGGCTTGCGGCAGATCGGCGAAAGCGCCGTAGTGCACGCAACTCAGGCCGGTGAGCACGGCGTGTTGCAGATTGAGATCGACCTGCGGTTTGGCCCGCAGCATTTGCAGACGACAGATCTGCGGATTGAGCGCAGCAATCGGCTCGGCCAGTAGGGTCTGATAGTCGTGGCCGGAGCAGACGATGATCTGCTTGGCGCAGAACTCACCGGCAGTGCTGCGCAGTCGCCCCGGCTCGACGTCGCGCACCAGCGTGGAAAAGTGAAACTCGACGCCCAGGTCGCGGCGCAAATAATCGATCAGCGCCGGAATCGCTTCGCGCGAGTACAGCTGCTGATCATCGACACCGTGCAGCGCGGCACGGTGATGGCTGAACTGGCCGCCATACAGATCACGCAACGCCGCGCCGCGCAGCAGCTCGACGTTGTAGCCATGCTCGACCGCGCGGCCGGCGCAGAAGGCTTCGAGCAGGTGTTCTTCGGCCTCGCTGCGGGCGAACAGGTATGAGCCGTTGCGCTTGACCTGCAGGCCGGCAAGTTGCGCCCAGTCACCCCAGATCTCGCGGCTGGCCTTGGCCAGTTCGAGCATGATGCCGGGCGGCTGACCGGTCACCAGCGCCTGGCCGAAGTTGCGCACCGAAGCGCCAAGGGGCGTGGCGGTGCGTTCGAATACCGCGACTTTCAGGCCGCGTTTGGCAGCGGCATAGGCGTGGGACAGACCGAGGATGCCGGCGCCGATGATGAGCAGGTCTTTGGGTTGTGTCATGAAGCCACCTCAATGATCGTTCCCACGCGGAGCAAAGGAATGCAGCCAGGGACGCTCCGCGTCCTTCGTGACGCAGAGCGTCACGGGATTCATTCCCACGCGGAGCGTGGGAATGATCGGCACCGGTTACTTGGCGACAACTTTCTCGGACTTGCCGTCATACCGCTTGCGCCATTCAGCCAGGATCTCGTCGCGATTCTTCGAGGCCCAGGCAAAGTCGTTCTTGATCAGGCGCTGCTCATAGTCGGCTGGCAATTCGGTCTGCGGCTTGGCAATCCCCGGCTGCGCAAGAACAGCGAAGTTCTCCTTGTACAGATCCATCGCCTCGGCGCTGGCGGAGAAATCAGCGAGTTTCTTCGCCGCTTCTTCATGCGGCGTGCCTTTGATCACCGCCGTCGCTTCGATCTCCCAGCCCAGACCTTCCTTCGGCAGGATGATGTCCAGCGGCGCACCCTGGCGTTTCAGCTGTACGGCTGGATATTCAAAGGAAATCCCGATCGGAAACTCCCCCGCCGCCGCCAGCTTGCACGGCTTGGAACCGGAGTGAACGTATTGGCCGATGTTCTGGTGCAGGCCGTCCATATACGCCCATCCCTGCTTCTCGCCGAAGGTTTGCAACCAGGCGCTGACGTCGAGGAAACCAGTGCCGGACGACGCCGGGTTGGGCATGACGATCTTGCCCTTGTACTCAGGCTTGGTCAGGTCCTGCCAACTGACCGGTTTGCTCAAACCCTGCTTCTCGGCTTCGACAGTGTTGAAGCAAATGGTCGCGGCCCAGACGTCCATGCCGACCCAGGCTGGCGGGTTGGCGGCGTCGCGGTAGTTCGCGCCGATCTTGCCGAGATCCTTCGGTGCATAGCTTTGCAGCATGCCTTGCTGATCGAGAATCGCCAGGCTCGACGCGGCGAGGCCCCACACCGCGTCAGCCTGCGGACGAGCCTTTTCGGCGAGCAGCTTGGCGGTGATGATCCCGGTCGAATCGCGCACCCATTTGATCTCGACGTCCGGGTTGGCCTTTTCGAAGGCGTCCTTGTAGGACTTCAGTTGCTCGGCTTCGAGGGCGGTGTACACCGTCAACTCGGTTTTTGCCGCGAAGGCATTCAGGCTGAAAGTCGCGAGCACAGCAGCGGCCAGGGCCATAGGCTTGAACATGAGCGTTTTCCTGTAGATGAGTTGATCGGGTTTGCAATCAGTGACCTGGCGCGGTTTGCCGCCAGGCCTGGGAACGGCGCAACAGGCCGCGCGAAGCCCACGCCAGCAACAGCGACACGCCGGCCGAAGTGAACAGGATCAGGGTCGACATCGCCGCCGCGCCGCCAACGTTGCCGGCGTCATCCATGTTCAGCACCGCCACCGCCGCGAGGATGGTGTCGGGGCTGTAAAGGAAGATCGCAGCGGAAACCGTGGTCATCGCCGAGACGAACAGGTAGCGCACGATGTCCAGCAGCGCCGGCAGGCAGATCGGCACGGTGACGCGCAGGTAATGCCGGTAAAGCGGCGCCTTCAGCGACAGCGCGGCGGCTTCGAATTCAGCATCGAGCTGGCGCAGCGCGGTGGTCGCGGTCATTTGTGCGGTGGTCAGGTAGTGCGCAATGGTGCAGACAATCAGCAGCGTCATCGTCCCGTACAGCACGTGCAACGGGTTGCCGGTCAGGTTGAAGAAAAAGACGTAACCCAGGCCCAGCACCAGCCCCGGCACCGCCATCGGCACGAAGCTGAGCATGCGCAAAGCCAGGTTCAGCCCGCGCTGAGTGCGGGTTTTCTCCATCAGATAGGCGCCAGTGAAAATCAGCACGCTGCCAATCAGCGCGGTGCCCAGCGCCATTTTCAGACTGTTGCCGTAGGCGAGCCAGCCACCGCCGGCGGTCTCGTTGAACTGATAGTGGTTGAGCGACAGCGACAGGTTGTACGGCCAGAACTTCACCAGCGACGAAAACACCGCCATGCCGAATACCAGGATCAACGCCGCACTGATCAGCAAAACGATCGCCAGATAGCAGCCGTCACGCAGCCTGGACGGCAGCGGTTTGAACACCTGCGCGCGCCCGCTCATCGAGTCGCCATGACGCCGACGCAACCACGCATCGACACCGAAACTGAACAGCGCCGGCAGCAACAGCACCATGCCGATCAACGCGCCGCGACCGAATTGCTGCTGGCCGACCACGGCTTTGTAGGCTTCCAGCGCCAGCACTTGATAGTCGCCACCGACCACCACCGGCACACCGAAATCAGTGATGGTCAGGGTGAATACCAGACAGAACGCAGCGAATACCGCCTGGCGGGTCGCCGGCCAAGTGATGCTGCGAAACGCTTTGGCCGGGCTGGCGCCCATGCTCGATGCGGCGTCGAACAGCCGCGCATCGGCCAGCGACAATGCCGAGAGCAAAATCATCAGCGCATGGGGAAAGGTGTAGATCACCTCGCCCAGCACAATGCCCCAGAAGCCATAGATATTGTCCGAGAGCAGCCCACGCAGCATGCCCTGGTTGCCGAACAGATAAACCAGCGCAATCCCCGGCAGCATCGACGGCGCCATCAGTGGCAGCAGGGAGATTCCGCGCCAGATGCCTTTGCCCGGAATCAGCGTGCGTTGCAGTGCGTAGGCAAACAGGTAGGCCAGCGGTACGACAATGGCCGCAACGCTGAGGGACACTTTCAGGCTGTTGCCGAGCAGCCAATGGAAATTGGCACTGGTCACCAACTCTTTCGCCGCGAGCCAGCCGCCGCCCTGCCCGGCGTCGTTGCTGAAGCCGCGCCAGAAGATCGCCAGCAACGGCAGCAGCACCGCGAGGCCGAGCAACACCAGCAGGAGGACTTTGCCGCCGAGCACGAACAGGCGATCGCCGATCTCGGCTTTCGAGGACTGTCGCACCTGCTTGTGCGGTAGCGGCAGCGCGAGGTTGCTGTTCATCAGGCGAACACCTGCAAACTGCGCGGCGGCAAGGCGACCATGATCTGCTGGGCGCCGAGGCGCGGCATGGCTTCTGGAGCGATTTCGGCGAGCAGTGCGTGGCCCGGCAATTGATCAAGTTCGAAGCTCATCCGGCAGCGGTTGCCGAGAAAAGTGATTTCGCGAACCCTGGCCGGGAACAAGTTCTCTTCGTGCACCAGCGGGTTGACGTTGATCGCCTCCGGGCGGCAGAACAGTCGACCCGAAGCGCCGTGTACGCTGCCCTCGGCCAGGCGCAGATTCATCCCGCCAACCTTGGCGTGACTGTCGCTGCTGCGCTGAAACGGCAGCCAGTTGCCCTGACCGACAAACTCGGCCACGAACGGCGTGGCCGGGCGGTTGTAGATTTCCTGCGGGGTGGCGTACTGCTCGACGCGGCCGTTATTCATGACCGCGATGCGATCGGCCATCAGCATCGCTTCGTCCTGATTGTGCGTGACCATCAGCGTGGTGATGCCGAGATTGCGTTGCAGCTGACGCAGCTCGGTGCACAGATGCTCGCGCACCCGCGCGTCGAGGGCCGACATCGGTTCGTCGAGCAACAGCAGCGACGGCGCCGGCGCCAATGCGCGAGCGAGCGCTACTCGCTGTTGCTGACCGCCGGACAATTGGCCTGGATACTTTTTCTCACTGCCGCTGAGGCCGACCAGTTCCAGCATCTGACCGACACGCCGGCGCACTTCATCGCGACCGCTGCCGGCGAGGCCGTAGGCAATGTTCGCCTCGACCGTCAGATTGGGAAACAACGCGTAGGACTGGAACAGAATCCCGTAATCCCGCGCTTGCGGGGCGAGGTGCGAGACGTCGCGGTCACCGAGGTACAACTCGCCGTTGTCCTGTTTCTCCAGACCGGCGATGCAGCGCAGCAATGTGGTCTTGCCACAGCCCGACGGGCCGAGCAGG
Source organism: Pseudomonas sp. PS01270 (assembly GCF_029959775.1). Taxonomy (NCBI): domain Bacteria; kingdom Pseudomonadati; phylum Pseudomonadota; class Gammaproteobacteria; order Pseudomonadales; family Pseudomonadaceae; genus Pseudomonas; species Pseudomonas sp. PS01270. The sequence goes on from NZ_JASCPT010000046.1 coordinate 24,900, forward strand.
CACACCAGTTCACCGGCGGCGACGTCGAGGGAGACGTTATCCAGCGCAGTGAACGCACCGAAACGCTTGTGCACGCCGCGCACTTTCATCGGCGCGCCGGGGTTGGTCAGGGCAGTTGCGATGGCAGGATTCATTGACGGACCTCAGCAAACGGATGAGGCCAATCCTAGAGTTGTAATGCGTCCGTCATGTGGCAGCGAGGCAAAAACCGCTGATAGTGGTATTCGGGGATTTTGGTTCACTGCAGATCGTTCCCACGCTCCGCGTGGGAATGCAGCCCGGGACGCTCCGCGTCCCAAAAGCCGAACGCGGAGCGTCCGTTGAGGCATTCCCACGCGGAGCGTGGGAACGATCATTATGCGGGGGACATTTCCTGTGCGAGCCCCAAAAAGGCCGCCGGCAACCGCGCACCCTTGCGCTCTTTGAGGCAATACAGATACTCCGGAATCTGCGGCGCATTCTCGATGGTCAGCACACGCAACTGCGGATCATGCGGCACCTCCTGCCGCGCAATGATGCTGATGCCGATATTGCGCAGCACGGCTTCACGAATGGACTCACGGCTGCCGATCTCCAGCAACGGCCCGAAACTGACCCCGGCGCTGGCCAGCAACTCTTCGGTCAACCGCCGCGTGGTCGAACCCGGCTCGCGCATCAGCAATGTATGCCCGGCCAGCGCATTCAACGTCACATGTTCCTGCGCCGCCAACGGATGATTGCGATGCACCGCCAGCACCAGCGGATCGGTGCCGAGCACCCGGCGAATCAACCGCGCATCGTCGAGCAACTGCGACGATGCCGCGACATCCACGCGGTAATCCTCCAGCGCTTCCAGCACTTGCTGCGAATTGCCGATTTCCACCGACACTTCCACCTGCGGCAAACGCTCGCGGAAGGTCTTCACCAGATCGAGGATGTAATATGGCGCCGTCGCGGCAATGCGCAGCGTGCCCTGCACCTGACCGCTGTTGCGCAGGAAGAACTCGATGTCGGCCTCTTGCTGCAACAGGGTCTTGACCATCGGCAGCAGCCGCGCGCCTTCGTCACTGACGCTTAAACGGCGCCCGCCACGGTAGAACAGTTCCACCGAATACTGACTCTCCAGATTGCGGATTTGCGTGGTCACGGTCGGTTGGCTGAGGCCGAGCTTTTTCGCCGCCAGCGTGATGCTGCCCAGGCGGGCGACCATGTAAAACGCTTTCAGCTCGGCACTCAGCACAACCTTCCCTCACGTTTACTTGCGCAGCAGGCGCAAACCGTTGAACACCACCAGCAGGCTCACGCCCATATCGGCAAACACCGCCATCCACATGGTGGCAAGCCCGGCAAAGGTTACCGCAAGAAATATCGCCTTGATCACCAGCGCCAGTGCGATGTTCTGTTTGAGGATGCTCGCGGTATTGCGCGACAGGCTGATGAACGCAGGAATCTTGCGCAGATCGTCGTCCATCAGGGCGACATCGGCGGTTTCGATCGCGGTGTCGGTGCCGGCGGCGGCCATGGCGAAACCGATCTCGGCGCGGGCCAATGCCGGGGCGTCATTGATGCCGTCGCCGACCATGCCGACCCGGTGGCCCTGCTTGTACAGATCTTCAATGGCTTGCAGCTTGTCGGTCGGCAGCAAATCGCCGCGCGCCTCGTCGATGCCGACCTGGGCGGCAATCGCTTGCGCGGTGTGGACGTTGTCGCCCGTCAGCATCAGGGTTTTCACCCCGAGTTCATGCAACTGACGAATCGCTTCGCGGCTGGTTTCCTTGACCGTGTCGGCCACGGCGAACAGCGCCAGCGGGCCTGATTTGTCGAGCAGCAACACGGATTTGCCCTGCTTTTCCAGCGCGAACAGCTTCTCTTCCAGTTGCGGCGAGCAAAGGCCAAGCTCTTCAACCAGACGATGGTTGCCCAAGTGATAAGTCTGGCCGTTGATGTCGCCTTTGACGCCCCGCCCGCCCAACGCGGCGAAGTTATCCACAGTCGGCGCGGCGAAGTTTTTATCCACAGCGGCGTTGGCAATCGCCAGCGACACTGGATGATCGGAGCGCCCGGCCAGCGCGGCAGCGATGGCCGGCGCGCTGGCATCGGCCGTCGGGTCGAGTGAGAGGTAATCGGTTTGCACCGGTTTGCCGTGGGTGATCGTGCCGGTCTTGTCCAGCGCCAGATAATCGAGCTTGAAGCCGCCTTCCAGGTACACGCCGCCCTTGACCAGAATGCCCTTGCGCGCCGCCGCCGCGAGGCCGCTGACGATGGTCACCGGGGTGGAAATCACCAGTGCGCACGGGCAGGCAACCACCAGCAACACCAGCGCGCGGTAGATCCAGTCGAACCACGCCGCGCCCATGAACAACGGCGGGATGATCGCCACGGCCAAGGCGAAGACGAAGACCGCCGGGGTGTAGATTTTCGAGAATTGGTCAACGAAACGCTGCGTGGGTGCCCGCGCGCCCTGGGCCTGTTCGACGGCGTGAATGATCCGCGCCAGGGTCGAGTTGTTCGCCGCAGCGGTGACCGTGTATTCCAGCGAGCCGGCCTGATTGATGGTGCCAGCGAAGACTTTATCACCGACAGTTTTCTCCACCGGCAGGCTTTCACCGGTGATCGGCGCCTGGTCAATGGTCGAGCTGCCGCTGACCACCGCGCCGTCCAGCGCGATGCGCTCGCCTGGCTTCACCCGCACGCGGGCGCCGAGCTCGACGCTTTTCACCTCTTGTTCGCGCCAGTTGCCGTCAGCCTGCAAGACCGTCGCCTGCTCCGGAGTCATTTGCATCAAACCACTGATCGCATTGCGCGCGCGGTCCAGCGAGCGTGCTTCGATCAGCTCGGCGACGGTGAAGAGGAACATCACCATCGCCGCTTCCGGCCACTGGCCGATGAGGATCGCGCCCGTCACGGCGATGCTCATCAGCGCATTGATGTTGAGGTTGCGGTTCTTCAGGGCAATCCAGCCCTTTTTGTAGGTGCCGAGGCCGCCGCTGAGGATCGACACCAGCGCAACAATCGCCACCACCCAGTCGGGGGCAGCGCTGGTGAAGTGGATGACTTCGGCGCCCAGCGCGGTCAGGCCGGACAGCGCCAGTGGCCACCAGTGTTTTTTCACCGCAGCCGGTGCCGGCGCATCGACACCCGCCTGCAGCGGCTCGGCGTGCATGCCGAGGGATTTGATCGCCTCGGTGATCGGCTCGGTGCCCGGCAGATTGTGGGTCACGCCAAGCACGCGGTTGATCAGATTGAATTCCAGCTGCTGCACGCCGGCCAGTTTACCCAGTTTGTTCTGGATCAGCGTCTGCTCCGTCGGGCAGTCCATTGCCTCGATGCGGAAGCTGCTCAGGCGCGCGTCGGCGCTGGTCGTTTCGCTCAGTTGCACCAAGGCAGGCGCTGCGGCTTTCGACGAGCAGCAGGAATCTTCGTGCGAATGAACCGGGGCCGGCGCAGCTTTCGAAGCGCAGCAGGAATCGCCGCCGTGCGAATGTTTATGCACCGGCTGCAATTTATGACTGTGATCGTGGCCGTCGCCGGGCTTGTGGGTGTGCAGGGAATCACTCATTGGTCGCGTCCATGAAGGTGCCTGTTGCCAAGTAAAGACCCTGTAGCCACTATAGGGTCAAGCACCCTTTTGGAGATGGCCGTCATGAAGATCGGCGAACTGGCGAAACTCACCGACTGCGCCGTGGAAACCATCCGCTACTACGAGCGCGAAAACCTCCTGCCGGAACCGGCGCGCAGCGACGGCAACTACCGCGTCTACACCCAGGCCCACGCCGAGCGCCTGACCTTCATCCGCAACTGCCGCACCCTCGACATGACCCTCGAAGAAATCCGCAGCCTCCTCGCCCTGCGCGACAGCCCGCAGGATCAGTGCGAGAGCGTCAATGCGCTGATCGACGAACATATTCAGCACGTGAAAGCGCGAATTGATGGGTTATTGGCGTTGCAGACACAACTGCTCGACCTGCGCCAACGCTGTGGCGAAGGGCCGGAGGCGGATCAATGCGGGATCTTGCAGCGGCTGGAGGTGAGTGGCGGGGTTGTCGCAACCGAAGTCGAACACTCCCATGTGGGCCGCAGCCACGGCCACTGACGGGCGAAGCTCGTTCCCACGCTCCGCGTGGGAATGCCGCCATGGACGCTCCGCGTCCAAAGTGACGCAGAGCGTCACGGGATTCATTCCCACGCGGAGCGTGGGAACGATCAATGGTGACTAGACCGCCATCGGCGCGGTCATCGGCGGATGGTGCTCATAGCCTTCCAGCGAGAAATCGCTCGGCTCGACCAATTCCAGCCACTCTGGCTGATATACGCCAGTCTTGGCAAACTCCGGCACGCGATCGGAGATCTTCAGTTTCGGCATGGCAAACGGCTCGCGCTTGAGCTGTTCGTTGAGCATGTCCAGATGGTTCTCGTAGACGTGCGCATCGCCGATGAAATAGGTGAACCAGCGCGGCGTGTAGCCGGTCAGGCGACCGATCAGGCTCAGCAGCGCGGCGCCCTCGGTGAGGTTGAACGGCGTGCCCAGTCCCAGATCATTGGAGCGGATGTACAGGGTCAGAGAAATCTCTTTGGTCTCGACGTTCGGGTGGAACTGGTACAGCAAATGGCATGGCGGCAGGGCCATTTCATCGAGCTGGGCGACGTTCCAGCCGTGGAACAGAATGCGCCGGCTGCCCGGATCGTTGATGATCGTGTCGACGCACTGGCGCACCTGATCGATGGCTTTGTACAGCACCACGTAGGCCTGGCCATCTTCTTCGCCCTGGGCGATCTGCTTGTAGCCGTTGCTCAGGGTCTGTTCGATGGCAGCAGTGTTGCTCAGCGGGATCTGCTTGTACGCCGGCCACTTGCGCCATTGCACGCCGTAGATTTCACCGAGGTCGTCGTCGCCCTGACGGAACGGGTTGGCCAGCCACTGCGCGTTTTCGTTGGCGTTCTGGTCCCAGACCTTGCAGCCCAGCGCGCGGAATTCAGCGGCGTTGTTCACGCCACGGAGAAAGCCGCACATCTCGCCGATGGCCGATTTGAAAGCCATTTTGCGCGTAGTGATCGCCGGAAAACCTTCCTGCAGATCGAAACGCAGCATTGCTCCCGGAAAACTGATGGTGTTGATGCCGGTGCGGTTGGCCTGCTTGGTGCCGTTCTTTATGACGTGCGAGACCAGTTCGAGATATTGCTTCATGAGTTACCTGTGTCCTTGGAGCCCCGGCGTCGCGCGCCGGGGTTCGTAGTTTAAGCCGTCGGCGCGAGCGGCGCTGCCGGGGCGCGACGATAGGCCAGCCAGATCAGCAACAGCCCGCCGACAATCATCGGCACGCAGAGCACCTGACCCATGGTCAGCCAGTTCCACGCCAGATAGCCGAGCTGTGCATCCGGGACGCGGACGAACTCGACGATGAAACGGAAGATGCCGTAGAACAACGCGAACATGCCAGAGACCGCCATGGTCGGACGCGGTTTGCGCGAGAAGATCCACAGGATCAGGAACAGCGCCACGCCTTCGAGGGCAAACTGATACAGCTGCGACGGGTGGCGCGGCAACTGCGCCGGATCGCTGAACGGCGGGAACACCATCGCCCATGGCACGTCGGTGGCCTTGCCCCACAGCTCGGCGTTGATGAAATTGCCGATGCGCCCGGCGCCCAGACCGATCGGCACCATCGGCGCGACGAAGTCCATCAGCTGGAAGAACGACTTGCCATTGCGCTTGCCGAACCACAAGGCCGCGAGCATCACGCCGATGAATCCGCCGTGGAACGACATGCCGCCCTTCCACACTTCGAAAATCAGCGTCGGGTTGGCCAGGTACGCGCTCAGGTCATAGAACAGCACGTAACCCAGACGGCCGCCGACGATCACGCCCATCGATAGCCAGAACACCAGATCGGAGAGTTTCTCCTTGGTCCAGGTCGGGTCGAAGCGGTTGAGCCGGCGCGACGCCAACAGCCACGCGCCGCCGATGCCGATCAGGTACATCAGACCGTACCAGTGGATTTTCAGCGGACCGATGGCCAGGGCCACCGGGTCGATCTGCGGGTAAGGCAGCATTGCGACTCCTTGTTAGAGTTGAAAGCGAAATTCCCGGGCGACGCTGCCACCTCAGGATTAAGCCAGGATTGCCACGCGGTCAGAGCAGAAAGCTCAAACCCACGCAGAACAGCAAAGCGGCGAACAGCCTTTTCAGCAAGCGCGGCGACAACCTGTGTGCCAGACGCGCACCGAGCCGAGCGAAGACCATGCTGGTCAGGGCGATGCCCAACAATGCCGGCAAATACACAAAACCGAGACTATGGGCCGGCAACAACGGATCGTGCCACCCCAGAATCATGAAACTTGCTGCACTGGCCAAAGCGATCGGCAAGCCACAGGCCGATGAGGTCGCCACGGCCTGCTGCATCGGCACGCTGCGCCAGGTCAGAAACGGCACGGTCAGCGAGCCGCCGCCAATGCCGAAAATCGCCGAGGCCCAGCCAATCACCGTACCGGCAGCGGTCAGACCGAGTTTGCCCGGCACCGTTCGGCTGGCCTTGGGTTTGACATCCAGCGCCAGTTGCACGGCGATCACCAGAGCGAACACACCGATGATCTTTTGCAGGTTCGGTCCGGAGATCGCTTCTGCGGTCAGCGCACCGAAACCGGCGCCGAGCAGAATGCCCACGGTCATCCAGCGAAAAATCGCCCAGCGCACCGCGCCCCGGCGGTGATGCTCACGCACGGCGTTGACCGAGGTGAATATGATCGTCGCCAGCGACGTGCCCACCGCCAGGTGCGTAAGGATCGACTGATCGAAACCCTGCAGGGTGAAGCTGAACACCAGCACCGGGACGATGATGATCCCGCCGCCAACGCCAAACAGCCCGGCGAGCACGCCCGCACAGGCGCCGAGCGCCAGGTAGAGCAGAAATTCCATGACCGTCTCCAGCACGCATCGGCAAAACAGGAGCGGCATGTTAACGGATGCGCAGCGTTCTGCTCCACTGGCGATGGATGCACGGACGCCGGATGCGTAGAGTGGGCAAAAAACACACAAGGACCACCTTATGTGCCTGATTGTTTTCGCCTGGCGCCCGGGCCATGCCCAGCCGCTGATCGTCGCGGCCAACCGCGACGAGTTCTACGCCCGCCCCAGCCTGCCATTGGCACAATGGCCCGAGGCGCCGCACGTACATGCCGGGCGCGATCTTGAGGCTGGCGGCACCTGGCTGGGGATCGGCGCCAACAGACGCTTCGCCGCGCTGACCAATATTCGCGATCCGCAACAGCCGCCGGCCACCAAATCCCGGGGCGAACTGGTGGCGCGCTTTCTTGCTGACGATCTGTCGATTGATGATTATTTGAGCGATGTGGCGGGTCGTGCCGCCGAATATGCCGGGTTCAATCTGCTGCTGGGCAATGCCCATGAGTTGTGGCATTTCAATGCACGAGCGTCAGAGCCGGTGATGTTGCAGCCTGGAGTTTATGGGTTATCCAACGCGGGGCTGGATACGCCGTGGCCGAAACTGCTCAAGGCCAGGGCGGCGTTGAGCGCGGTACTGGATGATCCGCAGCCTGAGCGTTTGTTGACCTTGCTCAGCGATGCACAGACCGCACCCGAGGCCGAGTTGCCGGATACCGGGGTGGGCATGGCGACGGAGTCGTTGCTGTCGAGCGTGTTTATTGCCAGCCAGAGTTATGGCACGCGAGCGAGTACAGCGTTGATCGTGCGAGCGGACGGCACGCGGCGGATGGTAGAGCGCAGTTTTGGGCCGTATGGCGGGCATCTCGGGGAAGTTGAGGTTTGTGTCTAACAGCAGCCCCTCACCCCAGCCCTCTCCCGGAGGGAGAGGGGGCCGACCGAAGTGTCTTGCGGTATACATCGACCTGAAAGATCGAGTCGATTATGGATTCAGCAAAGCACTTACAGGTCGACGGAGTTCTGCAGCATCCCCCAATCAGTCGCCTCTCCCTCTGGGAGAGGGGGCCGACCGAGGTGTCTTGCGGTATACATCGACCTGAAAGATCGAGTCGATTATGGATTCAGCAAAGCACTTACAGGTCGACGGAGTTCTGCAGCATCCCCAATCAGTCCCCTCTCCCTCTGGGCGGTCCGACGTTTCGGGAGGGCTAGGGTGAGGGGCTTTTGATCTTTAGAGAGCCTTGGTCACCACCGGCGAATTCATCTTGGCCAACCCGAGATTCTTCAGCGCCAGTTGCAGCGAGCTGTGGATAACCTGCGGGTTATCGATCTTCATCAGTTCCGCCAGCATCTCCTGGGCCTTGCTCAGGTTCACCTGGCGCAACATCCACTTCACCTTCGGCAGGTTGGTGGCGTTCATCGACAGGCTGTCGAAGCCCATCGCCATCAACAGCACCGCCGCCGCCGGATCACCGGCCATCTCGCCGCAGATGCTCACAGGTTTGCCTTCGGCGTGGGCGTCAGTGACCACGGTTTGCAGAGCTTGCAGCACCGCAGGGTGCAGATAGTCGTAGAGGTCGGCGACGCGCGGGTTGTTGCGGTCTACCGCCAGCAGGTACTGGGTCAGGTCGTTGGAGCCGACGGAGAGGAAGTCGACCATCCGCGCCAGTTCCTTGGTCTGGTACACCGCTGCCGGGATTTCGATCATCACGCCGATCGGCGGCATCGGCACGTCGGTGCCTTCGTCGCGCACTTCGCCCCAGGCACGGTGGATCAGGTGCAGGGCTTCTTCGAGTTCGTGAGTGCCGGAGATCATCGGCAGCAGAATCCGCAGGTTGTTCAAGCCTTCGCTGGCCTTGAGCATCGCGCGGGTCTGCACGAGGAAGATTTCCGGGTGGTCGAGGGTGACGCGGATACCGCGCCAGCCGAGGAACGGGTTGTCTTCCTTGATCGGGAAGTACGACAGCGATTTGTCACCGCCGATGTCGAGGCTGCGCATGGTCACCGGTTGCGGGTGGAACGCGGCGAGCTGTTCGCGGTAGATCGCCAGCTGTTCCTTCTCGCTCGGGAAGCGCTGGTTGATCATGAACGGCACTTCGGTGCGGTACAGACCAACCCCTTCGGCGCCACGCTTCTGCGCCCGCGCCACATCGGCGAGCAGGCCGGTGTTGACCCAAAGCGGCATGCGGTGGCCATCAAGGGTCACGCACGGCAGGTCGCGCAGGGTGTCGAGGCCCAGCGCCAGTTGTTTCTCTTCTTCGACGACTTCGGCGAACTGCTTGCGCAGCACTTCGCTGGGGTTGGTGTAGACCTCGCCACGGGTGCCGTCGACGATCATTTCGATGCCGTCGACCTTGGCGTACGGCAGATCGACCAGGCCCATCACCGTCGGAATGCCCATGGCTCGGGCGAGAATCGCGACGTGAGAGTTACCCGAACCGAGTACCGACACCAGACCGACCAGCGTGCCTTCGGGCACCTCGCCGAGCATCGCCGGCGTCAGCTCTTCGCTGACCAGAATGGTTTTTTCCGGGTAGACCAGATTCTGCTGGCGCTCTTCCTGCAGATAGGCGAGCAAGCGGCGGCCAAGGTCTTTGACGTCCGAAGCGCGCTCGCGCAGGTAGGCGTCGTCCATCAGTTCGAAACGGTTGACGTGCTCAGTGACCACCTGACGCAGCGCGCCCTGAGCCCACTGCCCCGTCTTGATCACGGTGGTGATTTCGCTGCCCAGCGACGCATCGTCGAGCATCATCAGGTAGACGTCGAACAGCGCGCGCTCTTCCGGGCGCAACTGGGTCGCCAGTTTGGCGGACAAGGCGCGCATGTCGGCGCGCACGCCTTCGATGGCGGTCTTGAACAGCGCCAGCTCGGCGTTGATGTCGGTGATGGTCTTGTCCGGCACCACGTCCAGGTCTGCCGGCGGCAGCATGACCACGGCGGTACCGACGGCAGCACCCGGCGAACCCGGTACGCCGACGAACTTGGCTTCCTGAATGCCCTTGCCCTGCCGGCCCAGACCACGGATCGAACCGGTGGCCTCGGCGTGGGCGATTACGCCGGCGAGCTGCGCGCTCATGGTCACGAGGAAGGCTTCTTCACCTTCGTCGAACTGGCGGCGTTCTTTCTGCTGGATGACCAACACGCCGACGACGCGGCGGTGGTGAATGATCGGGGCACCGAGGAACGAGGCGTAACGCTCTTCACCGGTTTCGGCGAAGTAGCGATAGCGCGGGTGAACCGAAGCGTTTTCCAGGTTCAGGGGTTCTTCACGCGTGCCGACCAGACCGACCAGACCCTCGTTGGGGGCCATGCTGACCTTGCCGATCGAGCGCTTGTTCAAGCCCTCGGTGGCCATCAGGACGAAGCGATTGGTTTCCGGATCAAGCAGGTAGACCGAGCAGACCTGGCTGCCCATGGCCTCTTTGACGCGCAACACAATAATCCCCAACGCCGCCTTGAGATCCTTGGCGGAGTTAACTTCCTGGACGATCTTGCGCAGCGTATTGAGCATGGCTCGGGGTCGAACTCCGTCGTCAGTCGCGCGCTAAAAGGCGCGGGGCAAGCTCTTTGAGAGCGCGTCGATACACCTCGCGCTTGAATGTCACCACCTGGCCCAACGGATACCAATAGCTGACCCAGCGCCAGCCATCGAACTCCGGTTTACCGGTCAGATCCATCCGCACCCGCTGCTCGTTGGAGATCAGGCGCAGGAGAAACCATTTCTGTTTCTGGCCGATGCACAGCGGTTGGCTGTGGGTACGCACCAGGCGTTGCGGCAAACGATAGCGCAACCAGCCTCGGGTACAGGCCAGTATTTCAACATCTTCACGTTCCAGGCCAACTTCTTCGTTCAGCTCGCGGTACAAGGCGTCTTCCGGCGTCTCCTCGGGGTTGATCCCCCCTTGCGGAAACTGCCAGGCGTCCTGATTGATACGGCGAGCCCATAGCACCTGGCCGGCGTCATTCGTCAGAATGATCCCGACATTGGGGCGGAAACCATCGGGGTCGATCACGGCAACAACCTCGCAAACGCATGTCGCCGCATTGTTCCACAAAGCTTGATGAGGCGGCAACGAAGGTTCCTACCTTATGTGCACTCTTGTGAAAAGACCGTATTCTTGTCGCCTTTTTACTGACTTTTCAGCGGGTAACTGCAATGCGCCTGGCTTTATTCGATTTGGACAACACCCTTCTGGGCGGCGACAGCGATCACGCCTGGGGCGATTATCTGTGCGAGCGCGGCTTCCTCGACCCGATCGCCTACAAGGCGCGCAACGACGAGTTCTATCAGGATTACCTGGCCGGCAAGCTCGACAACGCCGCCTACCTGAACTTCTGCCTGGAAATTCTCGGCCGCACCGAAATGGCCGTACTCGATGCCTGGCACAGCGATTACATGCGCGACTGCATCGAGCCGATCGTGCTGCCCAAGGCACTGGAGCTGCTGAAAAAGCACCGCGATGCTGGCGACAAACTGGTGATCATCACCGCCACCAACCGTTTCGTCACCGCGCCGATCGCTGTGCGCCTGGGCGTGGAAACCCTGATCGCCACCGAATGCGAAATGGTCGACGGCCGCTACAGCGGGCGCAGCACCGACATCCCGTGCTTCCGCGAAGGCAAGGTCACGCGCCTCAATCGCTGGCTGGAAGAGACCGGGCATTCGCTTGAGGACAGCTATTTCTATAGCGATTCGATGAATGATCTGCCGTTGCTGGAACAGGTGGCGAATCCGGTGGCGGTGGATCCTGATCCGAATCTGCGGGCCGAAGCCGAGAAGCGTGGCTGGCCGGTGATCAGTCTGCGCGGCTGACTCCGCCTTCGCGAGCAAGCTCGCTCCCACAGGGAATTTGTGAACGACACAGATCCAATGTGGGAGCGAGCTTGCTCGCGAATGGGATCGACGCGGTCTCAAGCCTTAAACCGGCTTGGCCCCCATCAACGCCGCTATGGCGACAAACCCGACGCCGCTGACAATCGCCAGGGCCAGATTGAACTTGCGATTGCCCACCCCGCTTGTCCACAGCCGATCCAGCCGGACCAGCAGCCAGACCGCGCTGAGCGTGGCCACGGTATAGATCACGCTGGACCCCAGAATCCACAATTGCCCCAGTGGCCAGCCAACCAGGTGCACCAGCCACCAGCCGGTGAAAGGCATGCTGAGCATGCCGATCAGCATCAGGCACCAGATAAACAGCCAGGGACGGCGCATCGTACTGGCCGGCCCTTCACTGCGATTTCGCCAGGTCAGGGCGGCGAGCACCAGCCCGCTCACGAGGATGACCACGGTCGCCGCGACGTGGAGGACTTTCAGGGTGGTCAGGGTTTCCATGTCGTTCTCTTCCGTAGATCCATGCCCATCAGCGTAGCCGCTCAGCCAAGAAACAGCTGATAGGCCGGGTTGTCGCTTTCATCCCAATACGGGTAGCCGATTTCCGCCAGTGCCGCCGGCACCAGATGACGTTCGTCATGGGGCACTTGCAGGCCGGCGACCACGCGGCCGTCCGCTGCGCCGTGGTTGCGGTAGTGAAACATCGAGATATTCCAGCGCCCGCCGAGCTTGTTGAGGAAGTTGAACAGCGCGCCCGGGCGCTCCGGGAATTCGAAGCGCAGCACCACTTCATCGACCACCTGCGCCGCGCGGCCGCCGACCATGTGGCGGATGTGCAGCTTGGCCAGTTCGTTGTCGGTCAGGTCGATAACCGGGAAACCCTGCTCGGTCAGGCTCGCCAGCAAGGCGCTGCGCGGATCGTTGTCCGGGTGGGTCTGCACGCCAACAAAGATGTGTGCTTCGCTGCCGGTGTTGTAGCGGTAATTGAATTCAGTGATCTGGCGCTTGCCGATGGCTTCGCAGAAGGCCTTGAAGCTGCCGGCCTTTTCCGGAATGGTCACGGCGATGATCGCCTCGCGACCTTCGCCCAGTTCGGCGCGTTCGGCGACGTGGCGCAAACGGTCGAAGTTGACGTTGGCGCCGGAGTCGATGGCGACGAAGGTCTGGCCGCTGACGCCACGCTGCTCGACGTACTTCTTGATCCCGGCCACGCCCAGCGCGCCGGCAGGTTCGGTGATCGAGCGGGTATCGTCGTAGATATCCTTGATTGCTGCGCAGATCTCGTCGGTGCTGACAGTGATCACTTCATCGACGTAATCCTTGCAGATCTCGAAGGTGTACTGGCCGATCTGCGCCACCGCCACGCCGTCGGCGAAGATGCCCACGGTCGGCAGAACCACGCGCTCGCCCGCTGCCATCGCTGCTTGCAGGCAATTGGAATCGTCCGGTTCGACGCCAATCACCTTGATGTCCGGACGCAGGTATTTCACGTAGGCCGCGATACCGGCGATCAGGCCGCCACCGCCGACCGGGACGAAAATCGCATCCAGCGGCTGCGGGTGCTGACGCAGGATTTCCATGGCCACGGTGCCCTGCCCGGCAATGGTGTGCGGATCGTCGTACGGGTGGATGTAGACGTAGCCTTTTTCATCGACCAGTTTCAGCGAATAGGCCAGCGCTTCCGGAAACGAGTCACCGTGCAGCACCACTTTGCCGCCGCGCGAACGCACGCCTTCGACCTTGATTTCCGGGGTGGTCTTGGGCATGACGATGGTGGCTTTGACGCCCAACACTTTCGCCGCCAGGGCCAGCCCCTGCGCATGATTGCCCGCCGACGCGGTGACCACGCCACGAGCGCGCTCTTCGTCGCTCAATTGCGTCAGCTTGTTGTAGGCGCCGCGAATCTTGAACGAGAACACTGGCTGCAAGTCTTCGCGCTTGAGCCAGATGTCATTGCCCAGCCGCTCGGAGAGCTGGCGGGCGTTCTGCAGCGGGGTTTCTACGGCAACGTCATAAACGCGCGAGGTGAGGATCTTTTTGACGTACTGTTCGAGCATCGGAAAGCATCACTGGCGATTGGGCGGGACCAGCGAGTCTAACCCGCCTTTTGCCGAGGCGACCACACTAAACAGGTGGTTTTAGGGTCGGAAAACCCATTCTTGAGTGAGCACCGTTGTGGCGAGGGGATTTATCCCCGCTGGAGTGCGAAGCGCTCCCCTGCATTTTTTCAGTTACACCGCGTTCCAGGGTTTTACGACGACTGCGTTGCCGAACGGGGATAAATCCCCTCACCACAGCTTGTTTCCCCCTCTACCACCGCGAGGCCTATAATGCCGGCCTTTCTGCCCAACCCTTGCCCGCTTCCGGAGCCCGCATGACCCAGGATCAACTCAAACAGGCCGTGGCCCAGGCCGCCGTCGACTTCATCCTGCCGAAACTCGACGACAAGAGCATCGTCGGCGTCGGCACCGGCTCCACCGCCAACTGCTTCATCGATGCACTGGCCCAGCACAAGGGCGCGTTCGATGGCGCCGTTGCCAGCTCCGAAGCCACCGCCGCGCGCCTCAAGGGCCATGGGATTCCAGTGTATGAGCTGAACACCGTCAGCGATCTGGAGTTCTACGTCGACGGCGCCGATGAAAGCGACGCGCACCTGAACCTGATCAAAGGCGGCGGCGCCGCCCTGACCCGCGAGAAGATTGTCGCCGCCGTGGCCAAGACCTTCATCTGCATCGCCGACGCCAGCAAACTGGTACCGGTGCTCGGCGAATTCCCGCTGCCGGTGGAAGTGATCCCGATGGCCCGCAGCCACGTTGCCCGCCAACTGGTCAAACTCGGTGGCGACCCGGTCTACCGCGAAGGCGTATTGACCGACAACGGCAACATCATCCTCGACGTGTTCAACCTGCAGATCACCAACCCGGTGGAGCTGGAAGCGCAGATCAATGCCATCGTCGGCGTGGTCACCAACGGCCTGTTCGCCGCGCGCCCGGCGGATCTGTTGTTGCTGGGCACCAGTGAAGGCGTGAAGACGCTGAAGGCTGAATAACAGACTGCCCACTTGCCTTGGGCTGATAAATAAACCTGTGGGAGCGAGCCTGCTCGCGAATGCGCCTGTTCAGCCAACATCTTCATTGACTGGCCAACCGCATTCG
>NZ_JASCPT010000047.1:0-39127 GCF_029959775.1 Pseudomonas sp. PS01270
CGCGAAAGCGCTGTGTCAGACACGCTGTTGTCGACTGACACGCCCTCTTCGCGAGCAGGCTCGCTCCCACAGCGAAATCGGGTGAGTCAGTAACCGCGGGTGAAATCCACCTCGCCGCGCAAAGCCTCACCCGCCTCGTACGCTTTCAGGTTCTGCACAAACAAATCCACCATCAGCGCCGGCGAGGTCGGCGCCGAGCTGTGCCCGGTCAGCAGCAAGCCCCACGCGGTCCAGAACGGATGGCGTTGCGGCAATGGTTCCTGACGGCAGACGTCGATCACCGCGCCGGCCAGGTGCCCTTCTTTCAAAGCTTCAACCAGATCAGCATCGACCACCGCGACACCACGCCCGGCGTTGATGAACAGTCCGGTCGGTTTGAATTGCTTGAACAGCGCAGCGTCGTAGATATCGTGGGTGTGTTCGGTGTTCGGCAGCAGATTGACCACGTAGTCCACCTCGCCCACCAGTCGCGGCAGATCCGCCAGCGCGCCGACTTCGACAAACGGCGCCTGTTCGCGGGCACTGCTGGCGATGCCGTACAGCTCGACGCCGAACGGCCGCAGAAACTGCGCAACGCTCTGGCCGATGTCTCCGGTGCCGACGATCAGCACCTTGCGCCCGACCAGACTCTGGCCGCTGCGGTTGTCCCACTTGCGCTCGACCTGGCTGACCAGCCGCGCCAGCACTTCGCGTTCGTGGCCGAGGATGTAGGTCAGCACGTATTCGGCCATGACCTGACCGAAAATCCCCACGGCGCGCGTCAGGCGATAGTCGCGGCGCAGGCCGTCGGCGAGCAGCGGCGTGATGCCGGCCCAGGTCGATTGCAGCCATTGCGGTTGATGGCCCTGGCGCAGCAGGGTCGCGAGCAGATCCGGCTGGCCCAGCCACACCGGGCAATCGGCGGCTTGCCGCGCCAGTTCGGCGGAGTCGCCGCTGGTCAGGACTTCAAGCTCGGGCAGTGCCTGACGCAGCAGGCGGGCGTATATCGCGTGGTCGTGTTCAGCAATCAGAACGCGCATCTTCAAACCTTTCGCAAACCGTGCAGACAGCCGCCGGGTTGGGGCCGGCCATCGCGGTAAAAACAGTTCCAGGGTTAACCGAGGCCCAGGACAGGGCCTCGCGGGTCAGACCGGGTCGTTGCGTCGCAGCAACTCTTCGGGCAGGTGCTCGATGTACTCGTCCTCGGCCGGCGGCATTTGCAGGTGATAGCCCTGCTTGTCGAGGTTTTCCAGGACCACGGTGATGTCTTCGCTGGCCAGTTTGCGCTCGGGCGACAGCACCAGATCGAAGGAATGCTTCGCTTTGCCGAAAGCCGTCATCAGCGCATCCGGCACGCGCTCGAGCGCATCGCTCTTGAGCACGTAGAGATACATGCCGCTGCGCTTGGAGCTTTGGTAGATGGAGCAAATACGTTTCAAGGCTGTTCTCCGGCGGTGGCCAGGCTGTCGAGCAGCTTCTGGCCGAGCAATTCGCGGCGCCAGCCACGCAGCGAATCGGGCAATTGGTAAGGACCCTCGGGGAAGCCGCTTTTGACCAGGGCTTCGAGGGTTTTCTTGCGCAGCATCAGTTCCGGGGCAATACCCAGGCGTTCGGCCTCGGCCTGACCCAGCGCGCGCAGTTGTTTGATCAACGCAGCGGCTTCGATCGGCAACGGCTCGGGCACTGCCGGCGGCCATTGATCCGGCCCCACACTGCCAGAGCGCTTGATCAGATCAAGCAGAAACTGACCGTCCTGACGTACGGTACGCGGGTGCATGTCTTCGATCTTGCCCAGCGCCGCGAGGTTATCCGGCTGCGTGCGGGCCAGGGGCCACAGCGAGTGTTCCCGAACGATGCGGTTGCGCGGCAAGTCGCGGGCGCGGGCTTCTTTTTCGCGCCAGGCGCACAGCTCACGCAGCACGGCCAGTTGCGCACGGGACAGCTTCCACGCCAGTTTCGCCTCGCGATAGACCTCGTACGGATCGGTCTCGCGGCGCAGGTTGGCGACCAGCTCGGCGCCATCCTCCAGCACCCAGGCGAACTTGTCGGCGGACAGCTTGGGGCGTAACTCGACGAACACCTCGGCCAGATGCACGGCGTCTTCGGCGGCATAGCTGATCTGGGTTTCGGACAGCGGGCGCTGCAACCAGTCGGAGCGGGTTTCGCCCTTGGGCAGGTCGATGCCGAGCACCTCCTGCACCAGACGCGAGTAGCCCATCGAAAAACCGAGGTTCAGATAGGCGGCGGCCAGTTGTGTGTCGAACAACGGCGCCGGCAGGCTGCCGGTCAGGCGCAACAGCACTTCGAGATCTTCGCTACAGGCGTGCAGGACTTTGAGCACCGCCGGGTTTTCCAGCAACGCGGCCAGCGGTTGCCAGGCGTTGATGGTCAGCGGGTCGATCAGGTAGGCGCGTTTGCCGTCGCCGATCTGCAACAGGCCGGCAATCGGGTAGAAGGTGTCGACCCGCATGAATTCGGTGTCGAGGGCAACGAACGGCAGTTGCTGCCACTCGGCGCAAAACTGCGCGAGGCTTTCGTTGTCGCGAATCCAGTGAATATCGATAGCCACACGGCTCTCCCTTGAAGAATGGCGCGCAGTATATATCGCCACCGACGATTTACGCGCCTTTGAAGGGCAAGAGCTGTAAGGAAATGTCTTGCCTGTCAGCAAGAATAGTCTGACAGCAGAAACAGAAAGGCCCGTCGCATTGGCGCGACGGGCAGGAAACGCTTCACTGCTTGGCCAACACGCCGTCGATCACCGCGCCGCGACAACCGGCAAACATGTCCAGCGCCGGCTGATACACGCTGCTGCGCACTTCCAGCAGACCAAGCATCGAGTGAAACAGATTGTCCTGGCTCAGCGGTTTGTCCCGGCTCAGTTGCAGGCAATGGGTGTCGACCGAATAGGCCTTCTGATAGCTGTCGGAGAACCACGCCAGCATCGCTACATGCTTCTGTTGCTCGGGCGCCAGCATGTACGGCGTGCCGTGCAGAAACAGGTTGTACTCGCCCAACGATTCGCCGTGGTCCGACAGATAGAGCATGGCGGTGTCGACTTTGTCCTGATTGCTGCGCAGCACATCGATCAGGCTCGCCAGCACATGGTCGGTGTACACCAGCGTATTGTCGTAACCGTTGACGATACTTTCGCGGCTGCAATTGTTCAGCGCGTTACTTTCACAGACCGGAGTGAAGTGTTCGTACTCCTTGGGATAACGCTTGAAGTAGTCCGGGCCATGACTGCCCATCTGGTGCAGAACCAGCACGGTGTCCTTGTCCAGATGATCGATGAAACTTTGCAGGCCTTGCAGGAGAATTTCATCGCGACATTCGCTGTTGGCGCATAACGCAGGGTCCTGCAACTTGCTGACATCCTGCACCGTGACGCGGTCGCAAGTGCCTTTGCAGCCGGACTGGTTATCGCGCCAGATCACATCGATGCCGGCACGCTTGAGTACGTCGAGCAAGCCCTCTTCATTCCTGGCCTTGCTGGCGTTGTAATCCTTGCGGCCCATGTTGGAGAACATGCACGGTACCGAAACTGCGGTCTCCGTGCCGCAGGAATGCACGTCAGTGAAGGCGATCAGCCCCGCTTCCTTGTCCAGTTGCGGCGTGGTGTCTCGGTCGTAACCGAGAATGCCGAAGTTCTGCGCCCGCGCACTCTCCCCCACCACCAGCACCGTGAGGGATTTGCGTGGCTGTAGCTGCAAGTCGGGATTGCGCTGGGCATCTTCGCCGATCTTGATGAACGGCTGCTGCGCCGAGACCACTTGCTCTTGCAGATAACCAATGGATGCGCCGATGTAATTGCTCGGCACCAGCATCAGGCGAATTTCGTGGTGATTGCGAAACAGCGACGACAAGCCTTGATAGTTGGCCAATGCCACAACGCCGATCACCGCCGCCGAGGCAACACTGACAATAACTTTGCTGAACAACTCACGATGCCAGCGCCGATAATTGACCGGTACTTTCCACAACAACAAACACGGCAAAATACCCAGCAAGAGAATATAAGCGAACAACTTCAACGAGAGCAGATCACGCACTTCCGTCACATTGGTTTCGGCAAAGTTGCGAAACATGCCGGCATCGATCATCACGCCATATTGGCTCATGAAGTAAGCCACGCCGGCGCTGACTAAAAACAACAGGGTCAATAGTGGTTTAAGCAGTGGCCGGAAAGCGAATAACGTCAGGACTATGTTGAACGCGGCAAAGATCATCACGCCAAACGCCACGCGCATGGCGATGCCCTTACCATCGGCGGCGGTGATCTCGAACAGATGTTGCCAAAGCACCAGATTGAAACCGAGCAACAAAAAGGCGCTGGCGAACAACGTCACCCATTCCGGGCGCACGGCTTTTAACTTCAACATGATGAGTGACTGTTCCTGAAAGAAGAGCCTCGTCAAGTGTGAAAATTTCATTCACCGAGGCATGCCAAACTTTAGACAGCCATGGATCAATTTTTCGTGAAAAAGATGCTAATGATTAGTTGCCTCGGAGTACGAACGTGAAAGTTTGCGAGTATTTGAGAATGGTTCAGGTTTTATTCAGTTTCAGGCACTTCGCACTGTCCTCTGTGGGAGCGAGCCTGCTCGCGAAAGCGCAGTGTCAATAACTGTTTGTCTGGAGTGACGCATTCGCGAGCAGGCTCGCTCCCACATCGGGACAGGGGTGTTATCGAGTTTTTAGGTCTGGCCCGGGGTTTTCTGATTTGCCGATGCGCGCATCGCGACGCCTAATCATCAGCCCCTGCATTCGAAGGCCCGCTGATGAATCACACCCGCCCCGCCGCTTGGCTGATGCTCGCGATCATCCTTGTCGCACTTAATCTGCGCCCATCAATGGCAGCCATCGGGCCGCTGCTGTCGGCGATCCGTGGCGATATACCGTTGAGCTTCACGCTTGCCTCTCTGCTGACGATGCTGCCGGTGATGGCCATGGGACTGGCGATGTTCTTCGGCCTGAGCATCAGCCAGCGCCTGGGCGACCGACGCACGGTGCTGCTGTCGCTGTTGATCATCGGGCTGGCGAGCCTGTCACGGCTGTTTATCGATTCGGCGATCGAGCTGATCGTCAGCGCGATGCTGACCGGCATTGGCATAGCCCTGATTCAGGCATTGATGCCGGCGCTAATCAAATCGCGCTTTGCGAATAACGTGGCGTTGTGCATGGGCATCTACGTGACTTCGATCATGGGCGGCGCTGCGATTGCCGCATCGTTCGCGCCACTGGTGATGGTGCAGGCCGGCAACTGGCGCGTGGGGCTCGCTGTTTGGGCAGGGCTGGCGTTGCTCGCCTTATTGGTCTGGTGTTTACAGCCCGCGCCAGCCATATCGAGAACGACCAAACAAGAGTCTTTCATCACCCGCCCTCGCGCCTGGTTGCTGGCGATTTTCTTTGGCCTCGGTACGGCGTCCTACACCTGTGTCCTCGCCTGGCTCGCCCCGTACTACATGGAAAAGGGCTGGAGTGAACAAAACGCCGGGCTGCTGTTGGGTTTTCTTACAGCGATGGAGGTCATTTCGGGGCTGGTAGTGCCGGCGATCGCCAATCGCAGCCGTGATCGGCGTGGGATATTGGCGGTTCTGCTGTTGCTGATCATCGGCGGTTTCTGCGGGCTGAATCTCGCCCCGCTAACTCTGGCCCTGTTATGGCCCTGTCTGTTGGGGCTGGGGATTGGCGGTCTGTTTCCGATGAGCCTGATCGTCGCTCTGGATCACTGCGACGAGCCGCAGCGCGCCGGTGGCCTGACCGCGTTTGTACAGGGGATCGGTTATCTGATCGCAGGACTGTCGCCACTGTTGGCAGGGATGATTCGCGATCGGCTGGGCAGTTTCGAAGGCGCGTGGTGGGCGTTGACGGCGGTGATGGTGATCATGCTGCTGATGGTGATGCGCTTCGACCCTCGCCATTACGCACGCCACTTCCAGAGTGCAATCTAGAGGCCTCTGGCCATCTTTCCCGCACGAAATCAGCAACGTCGTGTTGCTAAAAGTTTCTGTCCCACATGTGTCCGTGAAATGTCCTACAAGGGTTTCTCCTGGCACCATCGTTCCGTTAGGATCGTACGCACACGTTTGCGCGAATTCTGCGCAAGGGGGCACAGCGAGACGGAACTCATGCTGAACAGTAATTTGCTTCGCAAGCTCGACATGCAGGACTTGATGGTATTCGTCGCCGTGTACGAGCAGAGCAGTGTCACCGATGTCTCGGAAACCCTGTTCGTCAGCCAGTCCACCGTCAGTTATTGCCTGAAGAAACTGCGCACCAGTTTCGAAGACGAACTGTTCATCAACACCCGCACCGGCATGCGCCCGACCTACAAAGCCTGCAGCATGTACGGCCATGTGCAGAAGATCATCGAAAGCATCAACCTCTGCCACGCCGGTGCCCCGGCCTTCGACCCGAGCCGGCAGGCGGTGACATTCAACATCTGCGCCCCGGAATACTTTGAGCAGTTGATCCTGCCGCGCCTGTTGAAGCGCTTCGACTTCGATGATTTGCCGGTGATGGTCAACATGCACAAGTTTGAAACCGACGTTCCGGCCGAAGAGTTGCGCGACGGCAGCCTCGATCTGGTGATCAGTTTCGGCCCGCACTTTCACCGCCAGCATGCGGATCTGAAATCACGGATGCTGCTTGAAGATGACCTGGTCTGCGTCTTCGACAAACGCGCCACCCCACTGGAGCCGCGCCTGAGCCTGCAAGCATTTACCGAACGTCGGCATGTGTTCCCGACGCCGTGGACTTCAAGCACCAACATGGTCGACGGCTGGCTGGCGCGGCAGGCGCAGAAACGCCAGATCGTCGCGCGCTCGAACAGCTACAGCGCCGCGTTGAAGATGATCACCGGCACCGATTTCATCCTCACCCTGCCCCGGCGTATCCAGCGTCTGTTGACCAACGACGCGGTGTTCAACCACTGCGAGGCGCCCAATGGCTTGCCGGGTTTCACTCTCGACATGCAGTGGAGCCAGAACGCCGATCAGGACAGCGCCAACGTCTGGCTGCGCGAGCAGGTGATTCAGGTGTGCAGCGAGCTGGAAAACGCCTGAGCGTCAGACGCCGATCGCGGCTTTGCTGTAGGACTCGCGATCGATGTCGAGCAGTTCGACACACAGTTGCACTTCGAGCCCGGCCGGCCATTCGCAGAGTTCCTGCAACACCGCCAGCAGGCTTTGCGAGAGCTGCTTCTTGATCTCCGCCGAGCGCCCGCTGAGCAAGGCCAGTTTCACATGGACGAAGGCGCGCTCGCCCTGCGCCGTGCCGACCTTGAAGTTGTCGATCTTGATCGCGCGGCTCTTGATATCGAACTCCGCGCCGAACTGACCGGAACCGACCAGCGTGTTGTTGAGCCGGATCAGGGCGATGTCAGCGTTCAACTGCGTCAGGTTGGCGGTGTATTCCATGTGCAGGTGTGGCATTGCGGATCTCCAGTCGGCGGATGCGGGGGCGTACATATACCACAATCACACAGCGTCATTTGTGGGAGCGAGCCTGCTCGCGAAAGCGTCCTTTCAGTTTGCACATCCGCGCCTGCCGAACGGCTTCGCGAGCAGGCTCGCTCCCACAGGGTTGTGTGGTGCTTGTCAGGACGGAATCAGCGGCCGTTCACTCATGAACGCTTCGAGCCGCGAGCGCAGCCAGCGTTCGGCCGGGTCGCTGTCGACGTGGCTGAGCCAGACCATCGACAGGTCCAGCGTCGGCGTCTTGAACGGAAACGGTTCCTGGAACAGCGCCCCGGACGCCGCCATCGCCGCTGCGGTGTAATCCGGCAGGCTGGCGATCAGGTCGGTGCCGGCCAGCAACGCCGGCAGTGCACTGTATTGCGGCACCGACAGCACCACCTGCCGCGTCCGACCGAGTTCCGCCAGCCATTCATCGGCGTAGCCACTGACATTGGCCGTGTGCGACACCAGCACATGCGGGCGAGCGCAATATTCGTCGAGGGTCAGCGGCGTATCAGAGGCATCGGCGCGCAGGATGCTCGGCTGGATGTGCCGCAGCAGTTTGCGTTTGGCGTTGGCCGGCAGGCCACGGGTCTGGCTGATGCCGACGGTGATATCGCCGGCGGCCAACAGGTCGGGAATGCGCCAGTAATCGACATGCTGCACCACGAACACCACGCTCGGTGCTTCCTGGCGCAGCGCGCGCAACAGCGGCGGCAGCAGGCCGAATTCGACGTCGTCGGACAGGCCGATGCGAAAGGTCATGGTGCTGGTGGCGGGATCGAAATCGCGGGTCAGGCTCAGCGCCGCCGACAGTGAATCCAGTGCCGGTTTGAGATGGCGGTAAATGTCTTCGGCGCGGGCCGTCGGCTCCATGCGATGGCCCACGCGGATGAACAGCGGATCATTGAGCATCGTGCGCAAACGGTTGAGTGCCGAACTGATGGTCGGCTGGCCAAGAAACAGCTTCTCCGCCGCGCGGGTCACGTTGCGTTCGAGCATCAGGGTCTCGAACACCACCATCAGGTTGATGTCGGCCTTGCGTAGTTCATTGCGGTTCATCCATTGCCCCTGCTTCCGGAATAGCGGCAGTGTAGAAAGGCCCGGGACCCGGCGTCCATCAACGTTTGCGCGGTTTACTGCACACTCACGGATTTCACGCCCAGGCCCATGATGCGTGCGTCATCGCTCATTCCGAGACTGCGCGGGCTGACGGCGTCGGGCAAATGCAGTTCAAGTCTCAGCGCGCCATCCTCCGGCAGGGTTTGCCTGACCTGTTCATTCAACGGAATTTCCAGAGAATTGCCCTGAAAGGCTGTCAGCCGAGTCGAAAGAACTTCAACGCCGTTGAGCCTGACGATGACTCGCTGAGCAAGAGTTGGCGGCATGACGAACGCCAGCGCCTGGATCGAAATCGATTTAGCTCGCGCTGGCACGCGCAGCGCCATTTCCGCGTCATGGCCCTCACTCCAGGTGCCCCACGCTTCCGGCGCCCCCCAGCCTTTGATCAGTTGTCGACTCTTGCGATCGAATGTGTAGACAACGCCCGGACGGCTCAGCGCGATGGATGCCAGCGCCCGCCCCTCATCGATCATCGGCAGACATTGCTGACAACGCTTCCAGCCTGGTGCAAGCACAACGAAGTCATCGACCCGGGTCAGCAGATCGCTATCGCTGTGAACGCTTTTGGCCGCCAGAGCCTGCGCTTCATCGTCCAGGATATATAGAGAATCGGCTTCGTACTCTCCGGTTTGCAGCCGATGCCGAGCCACGCGCTGCGCCTTGTCGAGCGCCGAAATGCTCATGCGCCCCATGTACACCGCGTCGGTTTTCAGACCATGTGCTCCAGCGAAATCAGCGATCGCTTGCCAGCGTTCGGGCTGGTTTTGCGGCAGCAACCCGCGAACATTCCCGTAGTGGCCGGCCGCGCTGTTCCAGAAGGGGTCGCGCATCGGACTGACCCAGTCCGATGCGGGGGCTACCATCCTTGATGCGCGCAGCCCCGCCCAGCCGTTGTGCGTATCTGCCACCTGCACCACCAGCGCCAAGGCGAGTAACCCTATGGCAACTGGCGCGCGAAAGCCCCGCACAAGCAGGTACACGAGGAACAGTTCGATTGCATAAAAGACCGGCCAGAACATGCGCCCTGAAGCGCGAAAAATACTGGCCAGCCGCTCGATGAATGTCGGCAACGGATAGTTGAAAGTCTGCGTCCCGACACCGATGTGATGGGACAACGCGAACAGGGTCAGGCCGATCATTGCGAACACCAGCCACCACCGATCGCCCAGCGCAGCCCTCGGCGAAATCCCGCCGCGCAACCCTGCCACCGCCGCCAGCGGTAACAGCATCAGCACACCGAGGCCGAAATAATTGAAGCCTTCATAATCGCCGCCGCCGGTGCGGATGTCCGGCAATACCTGCGACCAGCCATCCGAATCGAATGGCGCCAGCAGATTCATCCGGTAAAAACCGAACCCCCCACTGCCGGCGCCGTCGGCAATGCTGAAGTATCCGGCCTGCCAGCAACACACGCTGACCAGTGCGAACAGACCGCCGAACTCGATCAGCCCCTGACGGCGAGTCAATCGGTCAAAAATGACTTTGCCGAGCAGATCGGCAAACCAGATCAACGCCACCATGACCAACAGATACGCATGCACCAGAGCTGTCGCCGCCAGCAGACAGCCCCAGGCCAGCCGCCGCCGTTGCAACGCGGGATGCAGCGCCAGGTAAAGTGCCGCCAGTAGCAGAAAGTGCCCGGCCAGAGACAGATGTCCTCCGGCACGAACAAACATCGGCGGGGAAAACAGCAACAGTCCCGTGGCCAGAAGCCGGATTACGACGTTATCCGTGATCAAGCCGAGCAGTTTCCAGCCGAACCACGCTTGCAGTACGAAACAGATGAGCAACCACAAGCCAAAATACTGGAACGTCTCTGGCAGCCAGGCGTTGAACGGTTTGAACAGCAGTGCCAGCAGCGGATTGGAGTCAGAAAAGATGATCGCACTGCCCAACTCCATGCCGTACGACGGGTTGAGCCCGAGGGGAAAAGTCCACGGCGACTGGCGGAAAAAAACCCAGCCCAGATAATGCGTAGCCGGATCGCCCTCGCTGAGCCAGGCAATGTTCTGCGGATCGAGTGCACGCGGACCGATCACCATGAAAAAAGCAAGCACGCCCAACAGCAACGGCAGAATCGTCAACGCTGAAGATCTGTTCCAGGGCTTCATCGATACGTCCAGAAATTATGCAAAACGAAAGTAAATGCCGGCACCGTCAGGGCCACGGCGCCGATCCCGAGCAGATAGTGCAACCCAGCCATTTGCGCCGCCCAGGCAACCAGCATCGCCAATAGAAAACCGCCCGCCGAGACCGACACAAAGCGCAGTAACGTGCGCCCGTGCAGGCGAGCTGAAAAGCTCCAGGTGGTGTTGATCACATAAGACACAATGGTCGCCACGGCAAAGGCGAAACCATTGGCCAGCGGCGGTTCGGGCGCGATGAAGCGGATGAACAGCACAGCCACCAGCGCATGCAGCGCAGTGACGAACAGCCCGGTCAGGGCAAAGCGCAGACCACGGCGGACCAACGCTGAACGATCACTACCGATCACGGTTTCTGCGCCAGCACGAAGACGCTCAAACCGGCCAGCCGGTTGCTGCCCATCAACGGCAATTCCAGCCGGCACAGAGTCTTGAGCACGCTGTTGACCCACGGGTGATGACGCTTGAGTTGCGACTGTGGCTCTGCGGTTTGCGAACCTTGAGGCATCAGGCGCAACGCAGCGGCGATAGGAAACACCGCACCGAAATAGTAGGCGCCGCGCTGGACGGTCAAACCGGCATCGCCCGCCAGGGTTTCGAATTGCGCGAGGGTGTAGCGGCGCTTGTGCTCGAGAAAATCATCATGACCGCTCCAGAGAAACTGGAACGCTGGCACCGTCATCAGAAAACGACTGCCCGAAGGCACTTTATCGACATAGCCTTTGAGCAGGCCGAGGTCGTCGTCGACATGCTCGAGCACGTCCATCAGTAACACCAGATCGGCGTCGATGCTGTCGATGCCGCGTCGGTAATGCACCGGTTTGCCCGCGCTGGTGGCGCTTGAATCGGCCGGGTAACTGATGTCGACGCACCACGCCTCATGCGCGTCGGTGTGGGTCAGCAGATGGTGCGAGAAAAACCCCGAGCCGGCACCGACATCGAGTATTCGCCGAATCGGCATGTCACCCAGCAATCGCCGGGTCGCCGCCGCTTTGCAGCAGTAATACCAATGCTCATCGATACTGTCGCCGAGGATGTCGGTTTCCTTGAGATCCATCTGTCAGTCCTTGGGGTCGTAGACGCGACGCACCAGAAAAACCGGTCGGCGTTTGGATTCGATATAGGTGCGGCCGAGGTATTCGCCGAGTACGCCAATGCCGATCAATTGCAGACCGCCAAGGAACGTGACCGCGACCATCAGCGAGGCATAACCGGGCAAGTCGACGCCGTGGATCAGTGTGCGCAGGACAATGAACATGGCGAACGCAAACGACACCAGCGAAACCGTCGCCCCCAGGTAGGTCCAGACCCGCAGCGGCTCGGTGCTGAAACTGGTGATGCCTTCGAGGGCGAAATTCCACAGCCGCCAGCCATTGAACTTGCTTTGCCCGGCCACGCGCTCGGGGCGCTCGTAGTCGACGTGGGTGGTGCGAAAACCGACCCAGGCGAACAGACCTTTCATGAAGCGCCGCGACTCAGGCAGGGTCAGCAACGCATCGACCACGCAGCGGTCCATCAGGCGGAAGTCGCCAACGTTCTCCGGCAACGGCTGTTCGGCGATGCGGTTGTGCAGGCGATAGAACCAGTGGGCCGAGGTCGACTTGGCCCACGTGTCGCTGCGGCGGCTGACGCGATGCCCCAGCACCACTTCGTAACCTTCACGCCAGCGCTCGATCATTTGCAAGATGACTTCCGGCGGGTCCTGCAGATCGGCGTCGATCGGCACCACGATTTGCCCGGTGGCCATTTGCAGACCGGCCGACAACGCCGCTTCCTTACCAAAGTTGCGACTCAGGTCGACGATGCGCAGACGCGAGTCTTGCCGCTGCCGTTCAAGCAAGCGCTCAAGGGTCGTGTCGGTGCTGCCATCGTTGATGAAGACCAGTTCAAGATCGATCAGCGCCTGCGTCTGAAAGACCTCGTCGATGCGCGAAAGAAAGCTGTCGAGGCTGTCGGCCTCGTTGAAAACGGGGATCACCAGCGACAACGTCACCTGCCCGGCCTGTTGCGTTCCGTGCTCAGTCAAAGGAGTGCTCTTTTTATAGTTTGTCGGTCATCGAAAGTTTTTCGAGGCCATGAGCCGTCCCGTATTAAGCAGTAGCAGGCACGCACGTGCAAGCATGACACGGCGTCATATCGGCCAATTCGCCGGGCAGTCGCGGCGCTCTGGGCAGGGTCTTTCAGAAACATCCGCGAACGATTGGAAACAAATCCGCGATAGCCAAAAAAACCCGCTGCGCTAGGCTTGCGTCGATGCGCCACACAGGTTGGCGCGCCTATCCATCGCAGGGAGCGAACCCATGTATTTCGAAATCTACCGACAAACCCGAGGCACTCCGAGCACTGGCAAAGGCCAATGGCGCTGGCGTCTGCGCGCGCGCAACCACGAGACCGTGGCCAGTGGCGAATCGTATGTGAACAAGGCTGATTGCCTGCATGTGATCAATCTGATCAAAGCCGTACAGGGCGAGACGCCGATCAAGGAAATTTGAGCGACGTCCTGTTCATCTGCAAAGCGGCACCGTCTGTCGCCCTTCAAAGGGTTTATTTGAATGCTTGTCAGCGGTGTTCATCAAAGGTGCATGTACTGCAATTTTTGCTGCCATGCACCCAAGGATTTCAGCCATGTCCCATGAGCACCGCTACCTCGTCAGTTTCATCGTCGACAACCAGCCGCAAAGCCGCACGCTGATCCACGATGGCGAGACCCTTGATCCGGGTCTCGCTGAAACCCTGGTCAAGACCGCTTTCGCCGAATTGAAGACCGCTTCACTGAGCGACGTCCAGGTGCAGAAACGCACCAGGCCCGACGAAGGCGACAACGTCCCCGGCCACTATCAGCAGCCATGAGCTGATCCCGGGCCGCCACGATCCATCGATGCTGCGGAGGTTACGCGCCATGAAATCACTCGCCGCGATCTGCCTTGCGGTCTTGGCTATGAGCGTCCAGCCAGGCCATGCAGACACCATCGACGCCTTCATCGAAGAGGCGGCACAGCAAAGCCTGTTCCAGCACAACAGTTCGCGCATCGCTTTGGAAAAGGCAACCTTGCCCGAAGTCAAAGCGTTCGCCAGACAAATGATCGCCGACCATGAGCGTTTCGATAAACAAATCAGGCAGCTGGGGCAAAGCCAGCAGATGGCGGTTCCCACCGAACCCTCGGTGGCATCCAAAGCCAAGCAGCTACGCCTTGAATCAAGGGATGACGCCTTCGACCGCATTTACATCGACAGCCAGGCCGAAACCCTTGAGCAAAAGCTGATGCTGTTCAAGAAAGAAGCGATGTCATCACAAAATCCGCAGCTCAAGGCTTTCGCCCAATCCGCGTTGCCGGACATCGAGAAACAGACAAAAACTGCCCGCGACCTGCAGGAAAAACTCAAGCCCTCCGCTGGCGCACTGAAATCCGTCAACCCCTGACCAACCGGGGGAACAATCAAAGCTGTAATAGAACCACGCCCACCAGTACGGCAATTACTGCCGATACCGCCAGCACTTGCGTCGAAGTCAAGGCCAGCGCCGCGTCCTTTGAGCGGCCGATAAAGCGGCCGCGAATCTGATGCCGATCCGGCTGCGCTTCGAACAGGTTGTCCGGGTGCACGTTGTCTTCAGGCTCATTGGTCTGCTGACCGGACCATGCACTTCGCGCCATCAAACGGTCGAGCAGACCGGGCATGACCGACTGGCCGACAATCGCTTTGATCGTCGACCACCCCAGCCACAACTCTCGCGGCGGATGCTTTGCCACACTGAAAATCGCCCGTGCTGCCACGTCGGGGTCGTGAATCGGTGGCACCGGTTGTGGACGCTTGGGCAATTTGTTGCGCGCCCAATCGAACTGCGGGGTATTGATCGCCGGCAATTGCACCATGCACACACGAATATGGCTGCGCTCATGCAGCAGCTCACAGCGCAATGAATCAGTAAAACCGCGCACAGCGAACTTCGCCCCGCAATAGGCGGCCTGCAACGGAATAGCGCGATAGGCCAGTGCCGAGCCGACCTGGATGATCAGACCCTTGTTGCGCGGACGCATCAACGACAGCGCCGCCAAGGTGCCGTGAACCGTGCCGAGATAGGTCACCTGAGTGACGCGCTCGATCTCGGCGGCGGACAATTGTTCTATCGGCGCAAGCACTGTGACCATCGCTGCATTGACCCACACTGCCAGCGGTCCGAGCGCGGCTTCCAGTTGCTGCGCAGCCTCTTGCACGGCGAGCGCATCGGCGACATCGACGCTAACCGTTTCGACCTGAACGCCATACGCTTGCAGCTCTTCTTGCGTGGCGGCCAGTCCCGCCGGATCACGCGCCAACAGGCCGATGCGGTAGCCCCCAGCGGCAAATCGATGAGCCACCGCGCGCCCCACGCCAGCACTGGCGCCGCTTATCACCACCAAAGGTTGCTCCTGCATGAACCGTTCTCCCTGATGCTCAGTCGATCGGCCCGATGTTGATTATCAGGTCATCGCCCAGTCCTTGCACCTTGGCCAGTACGTCCACCGGCGTTTCGCTGGAAAAATGCACGACGTAGCCCATGCCGCTGCCGTCCTCTTCGATTGCACTGACCCACGACTCCACCTCGTCAGCATCCAGCCCCAGCGCCTGACCGAACTGGCGGTTGCGGTGATCGGAATCGGTTTCGTCCATCGGATAATCACTCATAGCAAACATCTCCTCGGGGATCGTCCCCTCACTGGTTGCTCAATGTGGTCTTAAGGATGGACGCCGAACGTTCGCTGACAGTTCGTTTTTTCAGCCGAGCATCGAGCGCAGCTTGCGCAACAGATCCACCGGCGCGTAGGGCTTGGCGATCAATTCGAACTCATTGTCAGCCAGTTCATTGGGCGCCGACTCGTCCGCGCAGTAGCCGGTCGTCAGCAGGATCTTCATGGCCGGATAGCGCTGGGTGATTTCTCGCGCCAGTGCCAGCCCGTTCATCTCACCGGGCATGACCAGATCGGTAAAGACCAGCTCAAAGTCGCTACTCAGCAACATCGCCAGTGCCTCGCTCGCGTCTGCAGCGATGGTGGTCTGGTAACCCTGTTCGGACAGTACGAAGCGCGCCAGTTCAGCGACTTCGGCGCGATCCTCGACGATCAGGATGCGCTCCGTGCCCTTGAGATTTTCTGCGGTTTCAGCGGAGCCAGGTGCCGATAGCTGACTGTCATCCGCCGGGAAGAACAGGCGCACCGTGGTGCCGAGCCCCGGTGTCGATTCGATTTTGACCACACCGCCGGATTGCTTGACGAAGCCGTAAACCATCGACAAACCGAGGCCGGCACCGTTGCCCTCCTCCTTGGTGGTGAAAAACGGTTCCATGACCTTGTCGAGATCGTCGGCAGCAATGCCCACGCCGTTATCGGCGATCGCGATGCAGACGTAACGCCCCGCCGCCAGCCCGCCCTGATGTGGATCCGTGGCATCCGGGACAACGACGTTGCGGGTCTGCACGGTGATCACCGGCTGTTGCTGCTGCCCCAACGCATCGCGGGCATTGGACAGCAGATGATTCAGTGCCATCTCGGCCTGCGCCGGGTCGAGCCGGCAGTTCCACAAGTCCTCGGCCAGTTCGAATCGCGGTTCCAGATCGGCGGATTCATGCGACGGCAACGGAGAGCGCTCAAGCAAGGCATTGAGATTGATCACCCGCCCCTCAAGCCGTTGCCGGCGGGAGAATGCCAGCAGATGCTGGGTCAGCAAACGTGCTTTTTCCGCCGCCGCGCGAGCGTGGCCGGCGCCGACTACGATGCGTTGCGGATCAATGCTCGGCCGCTTGGCGGTGTGCTGGATCAGCTCGATGTAGCCGATCATCACTTGCAACAGATTGTTGAAATCGTGGGCGATGCCACCGGTCAACTGGCCCAGCGCTTCCATGTTCTCGCTGTAGCGCTGGCCGTCCTCGGCGTCGCGTCGGCGGCTGACGTCCATTTGCGAGGCGAAGAAATACACCAGTTGCCCGCGCTCGTTGAATAGTGGCGCGATAAACAGCTCGTTCCAGAACGACGAGCCATCCTTGCGATAGTTGAGTACCTCCACGCAGGTTTCGTGTTGATGTTTGAGCGCTTGCTTGACCTGTTGCAAGACGGAACGATCAGTCTGCTCGCCTTGCAGAAACCTGCAGTTGCGCCCGAGCACTTCTTCCAGCTCGTAGCCGCTGAGTTCAAGAAACGCATTGTTGGCAAAAATGATGGGATCGTCGGGCTGCGCTGGATCGGTGACAATCATGGCCATGCGGCTGACCTGCACCGCCGCGAAAAACACATCTTTGCGTTCTTGCGAAAGGGTCGCCGCATCGGCGCGGTCGACGATCGGCCTGGATTTTCTGGGCAAGTTGACCTCCGCTAAGTGACTCCGTTTCGCTGTGACCATCATCAGCGAGCGAAGTGCCAAGGCCGGACACCGCAACGGCGGGTGTCCGATGAATTGTCCCGGTACTTCGATGGATCCGAATCGCCTCGCTGATTGTCGAAAGCTCACCGAGAACTGCACGCAATATCTGAAATCCGATCCGCCAGGGAGAACCACCGTGGATTTGTTGTTTCTGGG
Source organism: Pseudomonas sp. PS01270 (assembly GCF_029959775.1). NCBI lineage: Bacteria > Pseudomonadati > Pseudomonadota > Gammaproteobacteria > Pseudomonadales > Pseudomonadaceae > Pseudomonas > Pseudomonas sp. PS01270. The sequence goes on from NZ_JASCPT010000047.1 coordinate 17,255, forward strand.
CACGTCTGCCGGCGTGCCGACCCGCCAGCGCAACGTCAGCGCAACAGCATTGATCGCCTCTGCCGGCAAGGGCTGGTACCTGATCGATTGCGGTGAAGGCACCCAGCATCAGGTGCTGCGCACGCCGCTGTCACTGAGTGAATTGCGGGCGATTTTCATCACTCATGTGCACGCCGATCACTGCCTGGGCTTGCCGGGTCTGCTGGCGAGCACCGGCATGTCCGGACGCACGCGGCCGCTGGACATTATTCTGCCGGCGGCGCTGCAGCCGTGGCTGAGAATGAGCCTGGAGGTGACGCAATCGCATCTGCCTTTCGAGATCAACCTGCACGCTGTGGAAACGCTTACCGAATGGCGCAACCTCAACGTTCAGGTGCAGACCGTCGAGTTGTCCCACCGTGTGCCGTGTCATGGTTATGTCTTCACCGAGTCCGACCCGGAACCACGTCTCGATGTGCAGCGACTCGACGCTGAAGGCATCGAACGCGGCCCGCTCTGGGGTCAGTTGGCCCATGGTCAGGACGTGGAGGTTGACGGGCGGATGCTGCACGCTCGCGACTATCTGCTGAGCGCGCGACCTGATCGGCGCATCATCGTCTGCGGCGACAACGATCGGCCGGCGCTGCTGGCAGAAGTGGCGCAATCGGCGGATGTGCTGGTGCATGAAGCGACATTCGTGCAGGCAGCAATCGACCGCGCTCGTGCCAGTTACGGCCACAGTAGCGCCGCCGCTGTCGCCGGTTTCGCCGAATCCGCCGGGGTGCGCAATCTGGTGCTGACGCACTTCAGCGCACGCTATCAGACCAACCCGGCGCTGAGTCCGTCGATTGAGGATGTGCGCAGTGAAGCGGCGGCGCTGTATAACGGCCAACTGATTCTGGCGCGGGATCTGCAGCGCTATCACTTGGATCGGCTGGGTCATTTGCAACCAGTGGAGATCGAGCGCAAGCCACTGCAGGTCGCACCATAATTTGATAGCGCGTCCGCCCGTCTGGCAGGCGGACGCCGGTGGCAAGGGTTACTTCTTGGCTTCTTTATCCGGATCCGCCGAGCGTTCGAGAAACGCGTTGGTCAGTTGCGGCAAATGCTTGAGCAGCCATTCAGCCATGGCCACTTCCTGCGGCAGAATCTGTTCGCAGGCCTTCTGCGTCTGCGTGTCCCCCGCCGCTTTCGCCGCTGCGATCAGCACGGTATAGCTGGCGACCTCCATGTTCTCGAAAACGTAGCCGGCCATGGCGCCCTTGATCACTTCATCGCTCATCAAGGAGCCGCCAACAGCCTGACCGAACGCCATCAACTTGCCGCCCAGGTCTTTCATCGTCGAGGATTCACCGCCCAGACGTTGCAGGCATTCGTCGATGAGTTTCTGCTGGCCGAGGGTTTCTTCGATGTGCTGATCGATGCGCGCCTTGAGCTGCGGGTAATGTTCCAGACGCTTGGATTGTGCCTTGAGCATTTGCTCGGCCTGTTGCTCCATGGCATGGGCATCACGCAGCCAGTCGAGCAGGTTTTCCTGTGGAGTAGCCATTGTCGAGTCCTCTTCTTGATGATTTCCCAGTGATCAACCGGGGCGCGCCGCCTGATGTCTGGCGCGCCCCACGTGCCTTACAAACCAGGCTTGGCCTGCGCGCCGGCGCCCAGATCCGCACCGGTGACCGGCTCGCTGTTGGGGTCGGACATGGTGCGCATTTTCATGTTTTCCAGCAGCGCTTCGTCGGCGCTGTCCAGTTGCACGGTGGCCAGGCCATCGCCGCCGTCGACCCCTGGCGTCGGGGTTTCGACGAACTCCCAATCGTCGCCCTGATTCCACGGGCCGCGCATGCTTTCGGTGCCTTGCGACATGTTGAAGTAGACGTTGGTGAACTCAGGCATGCCGGGCAGCTTGCCTTGCGGGAAGTTTGGCTGAATCGAATGCAGGGCTTTTTCGAACGACAACTGGTGGGCGATCTCACGGGTCATCAGAAAGCCCAGAGCCTCTTTCACGCCGGGGTCATCGGTCACGTTCATCAAGCGCTCATAAACAATCTTCGCCCGTGCCTCAGCAGCAATGTTGGAACGCATGTCGGCGGTCGGCTCACCGATGGTATCGACGTACGCCGCCGTCCATGGCACACCGGCAGAGTTGGTCAGCGGCGAACCGGCACCGTAGAGCAGGCTGGTGATGTGCGAGTCATTGCCGTTGCCATTGAGCGAGCGATACAGCTCGCCCTCCTGCTCGACGCCTTCGGCCATCCGGCCTTTCGCGCCCTTGTTGAGCATGACGATGATCGAGCCAATGATTTCCAGGTGGCTGAGTTCTTCAGTGGCAATGTCCATCAGCAGGTCTTTGCGTCCCGGATCGTCCTCGGCCAGGGCTTGAGTGAAATAGCGCGAAGCCGCCGCCAGTTCACCTTGCGCGCCGCCAAACTGCTCGAGCAACAGATTGGCCAACCCCGGATTGGGCTCGGCGACACGAACGGTGTATTGAAGTCGCTTGTTATGTAGAAACATGACAAATCTCCTCAGTCGGGTAAGCGTGGCAAGTTCTGGGTAAAAGTTTGCCTACCCTTTTGTGAAGCATTGTCTTTGCGGAAATTTCAAAAAATTTGCGGCGACAGGACAAATGGTTTGACCCGCGCGAACAAGCGAAACGGGGCTATACCGCTGAGGATATTCGCACTGGAATGACCGGAACTTATTGCCGGAATCGAGTCTCCAGCGCGCGATTCGATTTCCGGCGCCGCGACCACTAACGCAGCAAATGCACCACCAGCCCAACCAACGCACAGCCCAGCAACACCTGAATCACTCCGCGTTTGAAGCGAAACAGCGCAACGGCTGCCGCAATGGCGATCAATGCCGAGGGCCAATCCAGGCTGCCGCTGAAGCCTTGCGGCCAGAGCACGTGGTAGCCGAAGAAACACGCCAGATTGAGAATCACGCCGACTACCGCTGCGGTGATCGCGGTCAGTGGGGCGGTGAATTTGAGTTCGTCGTGCGTCGACTCCACCAGCGGGCCGCCGGCGAGGATGAACAGGAATGAGGGCAGAAAGGTAAACCACGTCACCAGCGCGGCGGCGACCGCTCCGGCGAGGAACACCTGATCGGCGCCGAACACCTGCGTCACATAAGCCCCGACAAAACCGACAAACGCCACCACCATGATCAGCGGCCCCGGTGTGGTTTCGCCCAGCGCCAGGCCATCGATCATCTGCGTCGGGGTCAGCCAGCCGTAGTGACCGACCGCACCTTGATAGACGTAGGGCAACACTGCGTAAGCTCCACCGAAGGTGAGCAGCGCTGCCTTGGTGAAGAACCAGCTCATCTGCGTCAGTGTGCCCTGCCAGCCGAATAGCGCGGTCAATACCCCCATCGGCAACGCCCAAAGCGCCGCCCCGATCACGGCGAGCGTGGCCAGTTTCGTCCAGCTGAAACGGGCATGGGCCGGGGTTGGCGTATCGTCGTCGATCAACGCCGCGCCGAAAGACTTCTTCGTTGCGCTATGCCCGCCGGCCCTGAATTTCTCCGGCGCCAGGCGACCGCCGAAATAGCCAATCACCGCCGCGCCCAGCACGATCAACGGGAACGGCACATTGAACGCAAAAATCGCCGTAAACGACGCCGCCGCAATCGCCCACAGCCAATTGTTCTTCAGCGCCCGCGAACCGATGCGATGCGCCGCCTGCACGACGATGGCCGTCACCGCAGGCTTGATCCCGTAAAACAGCCCGGCGACCACCGGCACTTCACCGAAGGCGATATAGAGCCACGACAGGAAAATCAGGATGAACAGCGACGGCAACACGAACAACGCCCCGGCCACAATCCCGCCCCAGCTCCGATGCATCAGCCAGCCAATGTAAGTCGCCAACTGCTGCGCCTCAGGCCCGGGCAGCAACATGCAATAGTTCAAGGCATGCAGAAAACGCCGCTCGGAAATCCAGCGCCGCCGCTCGACCAACTCCTGGTGCATGATCGAAATCTGCCCGGCCGGCCCGCCGAAACTGATAAAGCCCAGCTTCAACCAGAACCAGAACGCCTCGCGCAGACTCACGGCCTGCGGCCTAACGTCGTCATCACCCACCAACGGCTGAACTTCACTCATCGAGCTGTTCCTTTTATGCAGTCGGCAGGTTGTACCCGAAAAGCGCAACGAACAAAACGCCAGAAACGAAAAAGCCCCCGTAATCAGCAATGATTACGGGGGCTTCGTCTTGTTCAATAATGGCGGAGAGATAGGGATTCGAACCCCCTCTGGACTCTCTATAGGCCGCTGCAGCCCACCAAAAACGGCGCTTTCTTTCTTCACCGCAGGCGTGGGGCGGACCTAAGCGGCCTCCCATATGCCCTAATTTTGCCCTAAACAGGTATGACGGCTTTCGGCCAAAAGCGGACGGTTGTATTTTTGAGGCAGCTCAGTTCAATAATGAGGAGTGCTCCAACATCCTACTATTGGAGTCACTCCACCATAATTGTGGAACGCCAAGGCAACGTGATTAAAAAACGGCCCTTAGTGGGCCCTTTTTTCTCATTCACCCGATACGTTCTGAACTGCGGTATCGGCCTGAATGCGCTTTCCCATTAGGAAACACGCCACGAAGCACTTGAACAAACCCGCTTCGTTCGCGTCTGCGAGATCGATATGCAAGTCCTTCGTGCTGACAATCTTGGGCATGGCCCCGCTCCTTCATGACCCTAGGTTCGTCACATGGATGAAAACTGTCCAGACGCCCAGAGCAATCCAGAAAATCGCAAAGATCCAGGGTGTGCGCTACGTTGGCAACCTCTAGAGAACCACCTGAGGGTCGAGTACGATGGCATTACGATATCGCATTGGATGTTTACCTTGGATGGACTCTCATTTATGGAATTTTCTGAACAAAAAGTAAAAGCGCTCCAGGATTATCCTGCGCTGAAGAAGTTGGCAGGTGTACTGTGGCGTCAGGATTCCTCGTATCGAGGGGCCGCGGTAATGGTCGGGGCAGGTTTTAGCAGGTGCGCTGCACAAAGTGGCGACAGCACACGCCTAATGCCGCTCTGGATGGATTTCTCAAGAAAGCTGGCAACTGAACTGGACCCCGGGGATCCGAATTTAGCGTATCTCGACCCCCTACGCTTGGCGGAGTTATACAAGGCGCAATTCGGACAGCAGACACTCAATGATCTCATCAGAGCAGAGATCGATGACTCAGCTTGGTCGCCGGGTGACTTGCACACCAAACTGTTGCAGCTTCCTTGGTCTGATGTTTTGACGACAAATTGGGATACCCTTCTTGAGCGTGCCAGTGAACGTGTTCATGACCCAATTTACAGCACTGTGACAAAGCAAACCGACTTGGCCGCCGTCGCCCCACCCCGAATTACCAAGCTTCACGGCACGGTCAACGTCACCGAGGAACTGATATTCACTCAGGAAGACTACCGGCGCTACCCCGAAACCCACGCCGCGTTTGTGAATTTTTCTCGCCAAGTGTTTATCGAGAACGAGCTATGCCTGCTGGGCTTCTCAGGTGAGGATCCTAATTTCTTGCAGTGGACCGGGTGGGTTCGTGATCATTTGCAGAGCCAATCGCGCCGAGTGTACTTGGTGGGCGCTCTGAACCTTTCAGCTGCGAAGAGAAAATATCTCGAATCCATTAACGTCGCGCCCATCGACCTATGGGATGCCGTCAAACATCTGGACGACCCTGGACTGCGACACCTTCAAGCCACAGAACTGTTTATCGAAACGCTGAATAAGCTCAAGCCGGCGCACCCCTCAGAGTGGAGACCACAATCAATTGAAGGTCTTCCTCTCGCAGAGGCTGCATCGATGATGGAGTCCGACCGAAAAAGTTACCCGCACTGGTTGGTCTGTCCGTATGGGTTACGTTTATATCTTCAGTTTCAGTATGGAGTCAGGAGCATAACCCCCAGTGTTTTAGACGCCTGCACGATCGAACTGCGGGAGAAAATTCTCTACGAAGTCTCCTGGCGTTACAGCATTACTTTTGACGCACTACCGGGTTGGCTGTTGGAGTCCCTCCTCAAGATCATCTATGAACCCGCGACACTGACGATAAGGCAACAGCTAGAGGTCGCCTTGGTGCTGCTTAATACCGCTCGCTGGTCTATCGGTGAACGCAAAGAACAAAGGCGATTCGAAGATGAAATTATTGCGCGTATTGAAGAACGTACCCAGTTCTGGCCGGATGTCGTCGCAGAGGTTGCATACTTCAAAGTAAATCGCGCCAGGCTGGATCTGAATTTCTCAGAGATGGAAACCAGCGCCTCTCAACTTCCAGAGCACTCAGCGGAATGGAAACTTAAAAAGTCAGGTGTCCTCGCTGAGCTAGGTCAGACTGAGCAAGCGGTCAAGTTAGTCCTAGATGGCCACGCTCAACTCATCGAGCAGCATCGAAAAAACCCAAACTCGGTACAAATCCTATCGAGACTTGCATGGGCAGACCTGTTGGCGAGGGCTGTAGACAGCGACCGTCCCGCCAAATCAAATTCCCTACCCAAAAGCATCTTATCCAGATGGAAGTGTGATCCGTGGGACGAGATTGAACACCTCAAGGAGAAGGTTAGAGAGAGGCTGGATAAAAATGATAAAAAAGCTTCAGTCGAACCGTCATTTCAAGTGGGCCAATACAAGGATAACTCCAAAACAGTACATTTGAGCAATGAAGTTCATGTTCTCTTGATCGCTGACGGACTGATGCGTTCGACAGGGGTTTTGCCCACGTACGAAGGGGCTAACCTTTTCTCGACCCAATTCGAAAACATCGCTTTCCTAGATGAGCTGACACAGCATGACCGCATGAAGCACTCGCTGCGCTTTGCTAGTCTTGATACGTCACCTAATCTGAATCGCATGCTTTCCCGTGTCAATGTCGCGGCCGCACCAGCGGAAGCGGTTGATGACATGAAACGGCTGTGTCGGGATGCAATTAAACATTTCCTGAATAGATACTATTCAAAAAATGTTAGTTCAGCTTTCGCTCTTTCAAAGCTTAGAGTCATGCTTGAGGCCTATGCTAGATTGATCGTAAGATCCACAGCAGACGAAGCCAAAGAGGCTTTCCGCTTTGCAATTGGCCTGGACGAAAACAAAGTTGTAAATCATGTTTGGGTGTCTAGGTCTTATGGGCATTTGCTAAATTATTCTTTGCACAGTATTCCCGCCAGCCAACAGAACGAATTGCTGGAGGAGATTCTGATGTTTCCTCTGGCATGTGAGAGAAACAATCCTGAGTGGCCTGAACTGATTGCGAACAATCCTGGCTCGCGAAAGGACAATCCAAGAATAAAGCTAAGAATCCTCGAGATGATTGATTCCATCGCGAAGCATTCATTAGCGCCCCCCCCATTGATAAGCCGTCCTATAGAGGGAATTCCGGCAGAAATGTTGGAGCAACTTAACCAATCTAGTTCAATCCCGAATATAAGTACCCCAACCATTGCCCGCCTCCTGCCGCTGGTCTTGAAGGGCTACACCACCGAGGAGGAGAATTCCTATCTGGCTAAAGCGATTTATGGTGCCGATGCCCCACTTGATTCGTTACCCATCGCTAGTTTCTTCCCTCACGTATTCAGCTTTCTTCCATCACCTGATCGAGTAAAAACGGATCGGCTTATAAGGGATTTTTTGTATCGGACCCCCATGTCGTTGGAAGTCAAAGACCTCCGTAAATTACTATGGGCGTCGCAAGCTCATGCGAGTGACAATAGATTGGCCCCCACTCCAGATCAGGCGCTCACGTGCTTTAATGAATTGATTGTCTGGAGGCAGCCAGGTGATGACGGTTCAGCCCTATTTAAGATGTTTTCCGATCCAAATGAGCCAGGCCCACTGGTTGCGGAGGTTCTCGCCAAGAGCGTATTACCTTGGCTGGGAAAAGAGCAGGTGACTCAAGACTTGGCCCTTCGATTCAAAGAATTCGCGTCACAGGAAAGTTTCCCGGCAACACCGCTGGCGTTTTGCTACCTCGCAAAGCATCTTCCAGAATTAAGGCATGAGCTGGCCAGAGCAATTAAGCAGGGCCTTCGAGATAAGGACGTGAGCAAGGTTGGATTCGCTGCTCGTGCGGTGATCAAGGCCAAAGAACTGGGGATCGATGAGATAGCTGATAAATTGATCCCCCGACTGATTTCCCTCATTGAGTCTGGTCGGCTGACGGTGATCGCACCCTTGTTAGTTGTGGTTCGTGATCTACTAAACCGGTCCTGGCTCACTGACGAAGACGTTACGACAGTAGCAGAGTGCCTTCCTGATCTTTTCCAGAGCACGTCCTACGTCGCTGAATACTCTGTGGCGAAAGAGGCAGTATTCATTTCGGCAATAAGGTCCGGTTGCGCAAAATTGGCGGAGGCGATCGTAAAGCATAGCGCCAGCGGGCATCCAGATCTGGAGTCTCTCTTAGCGAGCGCAAAAAACGATCCGTTACCTGAAGTGAGGCTATTTGAGGAGGAATAATATTCTCAGAGACAAGTTAGTCATTAACTAACGGTTAATTTATGCACGGGCCTTTTAATATCACCAAGTATGAAGGCCCGCCTTAAAGAGGGCTCTGGCGCGTTAAATAGTCTGCTGAGTACAATTGTGCCGGATTAGCCGGCCAGTTGTAAGAGGACTGCTTTTTCCATGCTGGAAGATTACAGAGATTTTCGAGAGTGAGTGTCCGCTTTTGGCCGAAAGCGGCCATTGGCGTAAGGCATTTGAGATTGTTAGAAGGGGTTGGTTTAGGCTCATAGTGTTGTGAGTTCGAATCTCTCCTTCACCGCCACATTCAGTAAACGCAAGCCCCTGATTTTCCTGGAGAAAATCGGTGGTTTGTGGTTTTTGACGTCCGAAAAATGGCCATATGGGACAGATGCGCCATTCTGGTGGGAAAAAGTCATCGAAACTGAGATGCCTGAGCTAATCTGGTCTGGCACGCCTGAACTAACCCTTTGGTAGCTTTCGCTCAAGGACGATCCAAATGCCAAATAACTCAGATTCAAATGTAACCACCGCCGACGCGCTGACTTTACTGCTGCACAACCAGCATGCGCTGGGTGCGGCGATAGAAGAGATCACTCATTGGATCTCGGGGGCTGGCGCAGATGTTGTTGCCGATAATGCTGTAGTCGCCTTAGAGACGCTGGACAGGAATGCGGCGGCGATTACGGACGCGATCACTCGATTACGGCAGGATTAGGCACTCGCGATGGTTGGCATAGCGAGTTGACGCGCGTCCGGAGCCATCGGATTACACTAAGCACTTATTTGACTTTACGAAACGAGCTGTTCCGTTGCCAATGGTTGGTGATACTCCAGCAGACATAGCGTAGGAGATCAGGTATCTCATAGCTTCTACATCAAGCGTCTTGCCTTTGTTCTCGCGCATGAACTCGCGGCTAATGAAATAGCGGCCACAGGCATCACATTCAATATTCACCCAGTCGCCTACCAGAGATCGACGCTCCGCGTTTTCCCAACAAATCCAGCACATACATTTCATAAAGGCGCTCCTCGATGACCAATGGATTGCGCCGGAAAAAAGCAAGTTCAATGAGGAGTGCCGTCCGGAACCACCGTCTATCGGTTTGTATATGGCAGATGTGCGGACGCCGCGTACTGCCAATAGCGGCTTTTGTCATCCGATGAATAGAACGCCGTTTATGTTCAACAGGCCCCCGCACTCTTGCCAGGTTCGGGGACCTTTTCGTGGGGCAATGAAAACCACTTCTCCCTAGGCTGGACTACCATAGTCCCACCGTCTGGTTTGTTACCATCACCCTCCTCCAGGAAAGGATGCTTATGCCGTACGTCTACGAAGGTTCGGCCACCGTCACCGTGATGGCCCGCTATCTCGGCCTGGAACCCGCCGAGCTGACCACCCTTGAGTGTGCGGTGCGCCTGCTCAACGCTGGCCCGGGCCGCGTGCGCGTTGAACTGCAACATTATCTGCAAGGCCCCGCGCGGGCCAACACAGTGCGGGTCATGCTGCCGCACGGGATGATGGTGCAAGGGCCAATCGTCGACGGCAGCAACGAACCTACCGGCGGCTGGCTGCTGATCAATGTCGAGCAGTACGACTTGGCATTTGAGCCACCGGGCGCTTCGAAGGGATGGCAATGGCAATGATCAAGCATGAGGTGCTGGCCGCACTCAACCTGCCACGCTCGGTTCATGCGCAGGCACTGAAACTGCTCACGGCCATCGCCAACGCCAGCACCGTGGCTGACACACTGCACGCGGCCGACCGTGCCGAGGGTTTCACCTTGGGCATCGAAACCGTGAAGGCACTTAACCCTGGGGTGATCGAAAGCCTCTACGTGGCGTTTGATCACGCCTCACAAGCGCGTCAACAGGAACTGAACGAATGATCGGTGACGGCATTCATGAAGAGGTGCTGCGCGCCTTGGTTGAACAACATGCGGTGCGCGAATGCCTTGTGACCAGGATCGATGGCGGCTCCGACTGGGGGCTGTCGATCCGCCTGGGCGGCAGCGGCGCACGCTGGGTGCCGGTGCGCTCGCGGCGTGAGCGGCTGCGCACCTGGGCCAGCCTGGCGGCGGTGGGCCGTTTCGCCGACAGCATCGGTCTCAAGGGTTTCACCGTGGAGTTATGAGCGGTTTTTGGCTGTGTAATCGGCCCATCGGTGGCGCCAAAGCGGACACCGAGAATCACTCCCCTATGATCTGAGGCATCGTCACCCTGCTGTCTTGCAATTCTTTCATCCGCAAATTCTCGCCGCAGTCTGGAACATTTGGCCGACGCTTTTGATCCACTTATAAAGACAGAGCGTACGAGTGACATGGATACCGTGAGAGATATCGTAGTGATCGGTGGATCGGAGGGCAGCTTCGGCCCTCTTCGTCAAATTCTTTCAGGATTGCCTGCAGACTTCCCTGCCGCCGTATTGATCGTTGTGCACACAGGCTCCTCGAGCCCCAGACTGCTTGCATCGATATTCGATTCTTGGTCAACCTTGCCCGTTGCCTATGCAGACGAAGGCGTCCGCGTCGAATCGGGTCGTGTCTACGTGGCCCCGCCAGGACGACATCTTGAAGTGGTTGAACCGGGGCTTATGCATCTCAGCGATGGACCGAAACTGCATTCCTCCAAGCCTGCCGTGGATCGCTTGTTTGGCACTGCCGCGGCGGTGTTTGGAAGAAGAGTCATCAGCATGATCCTTTCCGGTAATGACGGAGACGGCGCCGCCGGGGCGGCCGCTGTGCGGGCGGCCGGTGGGGTCAGCCTGGTGCAAGACCCCGGCGATGCGCTGGTGTCCAGCATGCCGATCAGGGCAATTGAGAAAGATCATCCGAACAGCTTGGTTCGCACCGATGCGCTACGGGAAGCACTGATCCATTGCGTCACGCCTCTCGAACTGGAGCGAACGGCCGCGGGTGATAGAACTTCGTCTGTCGACCGCTGACTGGTCGCTATCTTGCTCACCGCGAACACAACTGACCTACCGATGGCGTTAATGATCGTCGGACAATTTCTCTGAATTTTCTTCAGCGCGCAAAATCACTTATTCATGAGCAATAGGAGGTCTCGTGAAGCCAGCTGATTTGTACGTCATCGATTATCAACTCCACGGTGAGCCAAAAAGCTTCGTCATCAGAACGAAGCTGATGAACAACGCGGAAGCCTGGCAGTGGGCGAGCTGTGATGCGGGCCTTGCTCCGATACCCAAGCCGGGGCGTCCACCACTGAAGCGTTTTTCTAAACCGATGGCGGAGCGTTTCGGCGTGACCGACGTGAAATGGCGGGCGTCCGTCACAGTCGTCTGGGAGGAGGATCATGCGTAAATGATCGAAGTTGAGTTTGTCACTCAGCTACGGTGGTGATCCCGTCAACCGCTCGGCCGTCGAGCACAGGCATCGGGTCGATCTGAATGCCTGGAAGGATGGAGACCCACGCGGCATAGGCTCGCTGCTGTCGAACCAACGCTTCTTCCCATCGACTGCCACTGACTTCATGTGATACGACCAGCATCATGAGGTGATTGGTGGTTGCATCAAGGTCGAGCAACAAGTGATGGGCATTGAATCGAAAATCATCGGTCGAGAGCATGGAGTCACACTGTATGGATGGAGGGAAGCGCACATCTCTGCTCCCACATGACATCATTATGACACTATCCAAAGAATACGACCGCTCGGACCGACAACCGGTTGCTAGGGTAACTGACTGTCAATCCAGCGTTCGGCAGCTGCCATCGCGTCAGCGAGCGCACATGGATAATCCGGCCATGGGCCTGGCAGTTCCGCAACAGTATCAGCGAACCCGTGCACCCCGCTCTCTGCCAGCACATGCGCCGCTGTCGGCGATGGATCGTTTGGCCTATTCCAATCAAATTTTACGACCAGCTTATGGCCGCGATATTCATGCGTGATCGGAACGTCTAAGCCATGGGACATCTGTCGAACCCTTTGCCACTGATCAATGCCTTCGAGTTTTAACGCAATTGAGCCAGCAGCACTATCGTGGCGCTTCGCTATCGGAGCGGAGTGCGCCACCCCGCTCCGGACGGAGTAAGTAAGCCCGAGATTCATCAAAACAAGCCGCCCAACGATTCTGGCGCCCAGTTCATGATCACCAGCTCACCGCTCACCTCGGCTTTGCCTTGCCGCTGGTTGGATGTGGTGTAGCGGATGTCCAGTGTCTCGAAGTGGAAGCCTTTGAACACACGGCGGATGTCCGGATGGTCATTGATGCTGACCATCACCTTGCCTTTGCAGCGGCGCATGAAGTCGGCCATCCGCTCGTAGTTCTCGAACGGAAAGTCCACCCCATAACCCGCGGTCTGCCAGTAAGGCGGATCCATGTAATGGAAGGTGTGAGCACGGTCATAGCGTTCTGCGCATTCAAGCCAGGGGAGGTTTTCGACGTAGGTGCCGGACAAGCGCTGCCACGCAGCCGAGAGGTTTTCCTCGATGCGCAACAGGTTGATGGCCGGGGCAGTGGTCGCAGTGCCGAACGTTTGACCCGAGACCTTTCCGGCGAAGGCGTGGTGCTGCAGGTAAAAGAATCGGGCGGCGCGCTGGATGTCGGTGAGGGTTTCGGGACGGGTCATTTTCTGCCATTCGAACACCTGTCGCGAACTGAGCGCCCATTTGAACTGGCGCACAAATTCTTCGAGGTGGTTCTGTACGACGCGGTAAAGCGTGACCAGGTCGCCGTTGATGTCGTTGAGGACTTCGACCGGCGATGGCTGGGGCTTCATGAAGTAGAGTGCGGCACCGCCGGCAAAGACTTCGACGTAGCATTCGTGTGGCGGAAAAAGCGGAATGAGACGGTCGGCCAGGCGGCGTTTGCCGCCCATCCAAGGGATGATGGGTGTAGACATAAAAAGCAAGACCTTTACTGTATGGATAAACAGGTGCTAGGCTCGCCGCGCTTTGTGCACGGAGCAAGAGCCTTGGCTGGACTTGCAGGGACGATCTGCAGGGACGGCGGCCGGCCCGGATGTTGACGCATCCGGACCGGTCGCTCTTTTTCACTTCGGCGTTGAGACTTCTTTGGCGTATGCCTGACAGGCCGCTAGGGCAATCAGCCCCCGGTCGCCGTCGTCGGTGACGCCGATAATTCGTTGAGCATGCGCCGGGTCAAGTTCGGCTCTTGTGGGGCCATGAACCACGCCGCTGGTGGCGGGGGCGGCTGACACCGATCCGTTGCCGGCGCCGGTGGTGGCGTCGAGTAGGACTGACAGGCGCAGATCAGCAGTGGCAAGGCGGTCGCGCAGGCGACCTTGATCACGTTGGACATCGCTCAAAGCTCGGTAATGGGTTTGTTCGCTGGTGGCCAGGCGCTGCTCGAGCGCAAGGCGTTTGTCCTGTTCGGCACGCTGCTGCGCGGCCGAGGCCTGGTTCAGTTGATTGAGGGTTTCGGTGTGCTGCCGAGCCTGCTCTGCGAGCTGTTTGCCGTAGCGCCAATCCTGTAATTGCCAGGCGAAGGCTGCGGAAGCACCGGCTAAAACAGCCAGCAGCACACCTTGTGCCAGCAGCCGATACGGCGCCGGGATCAGTTCGCCGAGACGCATAACACCGCCCTCGCCCGCCCCCACAACTCCAGCCGATCCTGCAGGCCGTTGAGACCGCCATTGATCCTGCGGGTGATCGTGTTGAATTCATTTTGGTCGGCCAGCGCGTTCAGCCCATTCACCGACCAGAACCATGCGGCCGACTCGGCGGCCCACTGCGGGAGTTCCAGCAGTTCAGGGGTGCGCAGCAATCGCTCGTCACCGAACAGCGCCAAGCTGCAGCGCAGGTAGTTGTCGTGGCCGGTGACCTGGATCAGGCCGCGACCGCGATAGCGCTGGCCATCACCATCCGCTGCCGGCGTGTTGCCCAGTTTTGCAGCCAGGTTGCCGGTGTCGTATTTGCTCAGGTACTGATCGCTGCCCAGTTCCCGGACGTACTGCAGCTGACCCGACTCGTGACCGACTTGTGCCAGAAACGCGGCTTGGCGTTTCGGCGTGTTGATCTGCCGGTGGGCCATGGCTGCGTTGAGGGCGGATACAAAAACGCCCGCTTGGCGGCGGGCGTTGGGCATGATGCTTTGCAACTGTTGCTCAGTGATGGACATACAAACTCCAGACGTAAAAAAACCGCACTCAGGCGGCGATGGGATGCGGCTAATGCTTCTCGATGTTCACAACCTTGAGGGGTGGTTTCGGCCCTTTCTTTTTCTTGCCCTTGGATTTACCGGCTTTGCCGGCGTTGCATTCGACCGTGGTGGACCAGCCGGACTGGGTGAAAACCTGCTCGACCGAATCCGCCAGGTATTCGCCATCAAGCCCGACCTTGAAACCCTGAGCGATGATGGGGCGCTCGGCGAAGATGTCCGTCCGGCCGGGCATCTCAAGCCGCACATCAGCGGTCGAGCGGTTGAACGCTGAAAGACGGGCCTTGGCCGCCGCTTCTGCAGCCGTTTTGTTCGGGTAGATATGGCGGTCGGTATGGACTGCCGGCAGGCCATCCGGTGCGTCATCGTTGTCGATGGTGACCACCGCGAGCATGCCGTTCTTTTTGTCCTGATGCTTGGTGGCCACCGCCTTGTGCGAGTTGCGATCGCCGAGACTGAATTGCCAACGGCTGAGGTCGCGTCGGGTCAGGGTAATGGCGCCGAACGCCTTGCCGCTGGCTGTCTGCCCACCCTGGCGTGGCATCACCAACAGCTTGCCGTCGGCGACCTTGGCCGTGCAGTCGTATTGTTTTGCCAGCCGGGTGATGAAATTGAAATCGGACTCGTTGAGCTGGTCGACGCGGGCGATCTTGGTCGACACCGGGCACACCGGCTGCCAGCCATTGCGTGCGGCGACGTCAGCCACGATCTTCGACAGCGGCACGTCTTCCCAGCTTCCGCTGCGGATAGTCTTGCCGCTGCCACGCATGTCGCTGGCCTTGCCCTTGATCACGATGGTATCCGGCGGGCCTGATACCTCGACCGTGTCAACGGTGTAACTGCCCATGCGCGCCAAGGTCGTTTCCGCATACCCCAGATAAATCTCGATTGAGCTGCCACGCCGTGGCAATTGCACTTGCCCATCACGGTCGTCGATACGCAACTCAAACTCGTCGGACTCCATGCCCGGCTTGTCCGAGGTACGCAGCTGCAACAGCCGATCATTGATCTTAGCCGTGACGTCGGCCCCATCGGCGACGATTCGAAACATCGGAGTCATAAATTTTTTCCATAAAAAAACCCGCCGAAGCGGGTTTTGAAGGGGGTGTAGCTGCAGGTGTAACAAGGGCTACACATCGACTATAGCTCATCAATTCCAAAGCGAGATGCCTTCTTCAGTTGGCATCGGCAGATCCGGCAGGACGATAATCACGCCCGACCGGAACGGCTGAGGCTCGTCGGCCAGCCCCTGATTGGCATCGAGCACAGCCTCAACGCTGCCATTCAGATGTCCATAAACGTTGTTGCAAATGACATCGAGCATGTCGCCGTCAGACGTCCTGCATGTCGTCGCCATATCGCTCAAACTCCAAAGTGAACCCCTGTTTGCGAGCAATCCCGCCGTGCAGCAGTGCGGACTGTTCCTCGTTGATGTTTTTCAAGCACCACGTCCCGATCACCTCGCCATAGCCCGTGGTCAGGGTCAGCGGTTGCAGCCTGGCCCCGATGGAACGCAGGGTGTCGAGCTGCTTCAAACCGCCTTTGAAGCCCGGATAGATCGTGCCCTTGAGCGTCAACTTTTCATCGCCCATACCGACAGCCTGCTTTGCCGGCCGGCGCGTCAACCGCTCCTGCGAAGCCCAGCGGAATTCGGTCGAACGGCTCAGCTCGTCGAAAGCGGCCGTGTCCAGGTTGAAGTAATACGGCTCAATCTTCGGATCGCGCGGCTGAATGATCATCAGATGCGGGAATGGCCTTACCGCCTCCGGCGCCGGCGTCGCCTCACCGGCAAAGGAACTGGTAGGCACGATGTTGGCCAGCGACGGACTGACCTTGCCGGCGACATTGTTGATCGCCGTGGCCGCCTTGCTCGCCTGTTCCTCCAAAGTACCCAGCCGATCCTGCACTTCAGCCGCCGCGCGGGTGGCGCGGCCGTACACCGCTACCACCTGACCGACCTTGGCCTGAGCCGCGTCGACGCCGCGCATCACTCGCTGAAGTTTGGCGCCGATGGCCGGACCTACAAACGGGATGTTCTCCAGCTCGGACGCGGCGCCGGTCAGTTCGCGGATCGCGCCGTTGACCGGGGTCAGCATGCCGTCAGCACTGCGCCGCCCGGTTTCCGCTGCCTCGACCAAATACTTCAGGCTCGATTGCATTTGCTCCATGTAAGCCATGAAACCTCCTTAGACATGGGGTTCGTCGTACAGCTTGGCGGCGTTACTCTTCGCCGCATCCGCCATCATTCGCTGCATGTGCGGCATCAGATCCTGCGCCAAGGTTTGCGGATCTTTGACATCGCCCTGCACGGTCACCGGCATGCTCAGTGAATACTGAAACCGCTGATCCACCTTGGCCGGCTCCGGCTTCGCCGCCTCCTTGGGCTGGATGGCCATCGCCGCCGACTTGAGCGGCGCCGTCACTGCCATCGAGCGCGCAACATCCCCCAACACCGGGCCTTGCTGCGCCGCTGATGCCATCATGAGCGGCGTGGCTGGCACCGGCGCCTTTGCCGTTTGTTCGGGCTTTTCATCCTCACCGCCGAACAGCGACTTACCCAACGACCCGCCCAGCACCGCACCGCCCTGACTGCCCAGGTAAGCACCGATCATGCCGCCGATCGCGGTGCCGATGATCGGCACAACCGAACCGATGGCGGCGCCTGCCGCTGCACCGGCCATAGTGCCGGCCAGGTTGCCAGCGGCCGAACCGTAACCTTCGGCTTTTTCGTCCTTGGTCTTGGCGTTTTGAAAGGTGTCAAAAGCCATCGCGCCGGACTCCAGCAGCGTGCCGCCAGGAATGACCTTGGCCGCCTTGCCGACCTTACCGACGGCTCCTGCGACGACGCCGAGCTTGGACATTGCCTCACTTGGGACGGAAGGGACTGATGGCGATGGGATCGAAACAGATGGACGTGAAACCGGAACAGGTGGACGAGGCACAGACGGGCGAGGACCTCTCGAACTCGGCAACGACCGGCGCCGAGCGCTGCGCCTTGACCCACGTCCACGTCGGCGCGATTCGCCCGACACATCCACACCGCCACCCATAGCGCCGGCATTGACGACGAACACCTTTTGGACGCCGTCGTCACCTGCATCATTTGCAGCACCAAGGCCACCGCCTGTAGCCGCTTCCTTCACCCGCGAAACAACATCCAGGCCAGTCGCAACCAGATCAAGCTCCCCGGAATTTTTTTTGCGGGTTTCGCTCCCACCCCGGCCACCGCGCGACCCACGCGCAAGGTTTAACAGCCCCTTGCCGATCTTGACCGTGCTGAAGATGCCTTTTAAGGCGATCAGCCCAGCCCCGACCGTGGCGATACCGGCAACTACCCCGGGCGCGCTATCAGTCAGCGACGTAATGCCTTTAGTCACCTTGGTCAACGACTCGGCCACGGTGTCCGTCACCGGGCGCAGCGCATCACCGATGCTACGCATGGCGTCATCCATCGACTGGGCCATTTCCGCCCATTTCTGCGATGACGACTCGCGCCGCTCGGCGAGGTTCTTGTCGAGGATTCCGGTCGCGTCACGCGAATCGTTTTTGAGCTGGCTGTACAGCGCCTTGTTCTGCATGTAGGCCGATAGCGCCGCCTTGACCTGCATGTCAGCGAACAGGTCGCCGGTGCGCAGGGATTCTTCCAGCGAGGCCATCATGGCCTTGGCCTTATCGGGATTAGCTTCCTTGCTGATTTTTGACGTGGCTTCGGCCATGGCCGCCGCACGCTTCGGATCGGTCGCATGAATGTATTTCTGAGCCAGCGCCATACTGGTTTCGAGCGTCGACATACCGTTTTGCAAACCGGTCTGCATCGATCCCTTGTAATCAATCCCGGCTTTTTCGTAAGCCTTGACCGTATCGGTCGAACCGATTTTGCCCATCCAGTTTTTCAGGTTGTTGGCCGCCTCGTCCGAACTGCCGGCCTGTTTCATCTGGACCTGCAGCATGGCACCCAATTGCGTCACCGCATCCAAGCCGGTGATGCCGTTGCTGGCCATGTTGGCCAGCAGTTCCGGGAACCACTTGGCCATGTCGGCCGCTTCAAAACTGCCCGCCTGACCTTGGTAGGCGATCGCTTCCAGCGCCTGCTGCATCTGCTTGGGGTCGGTGATCTTGGCGTTCTGCCCCAGAGCGTTGATCATCTTCGCCGTGTCGACGCCACTGGATCCCTGCCCTACGACAAACTTGGCCGCGACAGGCGCGTATTCCAGCGCCTTGCTCAGGTCCATACCGGCGCCGACCAACTGATTGACCACGTCGGCCACATCGTTGCGCGCCATGCCGGTGTCGCGTGAAGTGTCGATGATCTTGCGCGACATCTCCTGCTCTTGCGGCTTGTTGGCAATGCCGGCCTTGATCGCGATGTCACGGACAATTGCGCCAAAATCAGCGCTGACCTTGGCCGGTACCGCCATGGCACCGACACCGACCACCGCAGCACCGACGGCGCCCTTCATGCCCTTTACGCCAGAATCAATCTGCTGGTGGCCCTTGGCTTTGAGTTCGGCTTTGTTGGCTGTCTGCCCCATCGAGCGATAGGCTTTTTCCAGACGGCCGACCTCGATCCCCTGCTTTTTCAAGCTGTCGAGGTTCGAGTTCAGACGGTTGAGTAATTTGGACGCGCCGGCAGCGCCGGTGTCGTGGGCCTTTTTCCATTCTTCGCGCAGGCGGATGGTGTCGCCGATCGTGCGCTGCAGCACGCGCGCTTTGTTGCCTTCTGCCTCGAGGCGCTTGATGCGCCCGGTCACGTCCTTGAACGCGGTGCCGACCGTGGAACTGACGGCACCGCCGATCACCAGCCCGAGGGCGAGTTTGTTTGCCATGTCATGGCCCTCATGTGCCCTGCACTATCGATGACGGCTCAATCCGTGAGCCACCACACTATGTCCGCGAACGGCATCGACTGGATCTCGGCGGCGGAAAATCCGGTTTCCGCCGCCAAACGTTTCGCCGCCGACTTGATCACGCTGGGGTTAAAGCCCGTCGTCGTTGTCCATGCGAAAATAGCCGGCCTGCAAGCGGTTAAAATCCACCAGCTTCAGCCCCTCCAAATCCGCGACAGGCGCACCGGACAACGCGGCAAACAACACCAGCTCGCGCTGCTCGTCATCGCCACCTACTTCACGGTTGGCCGCCCGCACGTCGCCCACGGTCGGCGAACGCAAGGCCAGCTTGTCGACGGTCACGCCGTTGATTTCACTCGGACACGACAGCGTTACCAGCACCTGATCGGTGGTCAGCGACAACCACGCCGGCATCGAGTCCGAATAATCGGTTTTCGGTACCAGGTGCGAATACGCCGTTTGTACGCGGCGATAATCCGTCAGCTTGAGGCCTTCCAGATCCTTCAGTCCGACTTCGGCGAGACCTGCGAACAGCATCAGTTCGCGCTGTTCGTCGTCGCCGTTGGCAGCACGATCAGCCGCGCGCACTTCACGCACGGTCGGATTGCGCAGGTTTAACGTCTCGACGTCGATGCTATTGGCTTGGCTTGGGCGGGTCAGCGTTACGACGGCACCGACTGCACTGAGCGACAGCCAGGCCGGAAGGTTTTTAGCGGTTGCTTGAGTCATACGAATCTATTCCTTACAGGCCGAGCGCCTGGCGCACTTCGAGAAGTTGGTCTTTGCCATCGATCACTTGAATGCCGGCCACCATGTCGATCTCGTACATCAGGCGCCCGTCGATTTCGAGCTTGTAGTAAGTGACCGCTACGGCGTGTTTGATCTCGGCAGCATCGCCCGCTTTCCAGTCACCCAGATCGACCTCTTTGAGGCGACCGCGCAAGGTGGCAACGACTGCTGTCACCGCGCCCTTTTGGCCCTTGAAGGCACCACGGAATGTGGCATTGAATGCCGTGCCGTCCGCCAGGCCAAAGTACTTCAGCGACTCGCGGCGCACGCCCTTGGTGACAAACGAGGCCTCCATTTTTTCCAGTCCCTGATCCATTTCGATGGGGCCGGCCATGCCGCCCCCACGATATTCGTCAGTCTTGGTGGTCAGCTTGGGCAGCGTCAGGCTGGGTACGTCGCCGGAGAAGTTCACGCCGTCGACGAACAGGTTGGTGTTGTACAAAGTCTGAGGAATCATTTGCTAAGCCCCCTTAGGCTGCTTCAAGCACTTCGGTCATCCACTGATCGGTGACTTCGAAAAGGAAATTCGGGTTTTCTGCCGGCGGCACGTCGGTGAAACGGATGCGCCAATACACCTTGCCCTGGGCGATCTGGCTGGCCGTGTTCAGCTCGGTATCGGGGAACACTTCAAAGTTGATGATTGCGCCCTGGGCTTTAAGGTCGCGCATGAATGCATCCAGACCGTTGGTGACATCGGTCACGTAGGTCTTGGTGATCGAGCGGTCAACCGCCCACTTGTGCCCGGCCTGCACCGCGTCCATGAGGATGAACAGCGTGCGAACGCGGGTAACGAACGTCCACTTCGGATCGCTCGACAGCGTGCGGTTGCCCCACAGGCGGTAACCGTCGTCGCGAATGATCGTGGTGATATTTGCGTTGTTGAGCAGGTTGGCCCGGCAGGTCTCGTCGCCGTCCAGGTACTCGACCGCGCGGCCGGTACCGGTGATGCCGGTCAATTCTTTGTTCGACGGCGAGGCCCAGAAACCGTATTCAGCATCCGTCCAGGCGAACAACCCCGCCGCCCAAGCCGAACCAGGCGCATCGACGGTCTTGCTGGTAATGGTGTCCCAGTACTTGACGCCCGGGTCGATCATGAACAGGTTGCGACTGCCGAAGTTATCGGCGTAGGCCATGGCGGCCTCGTCGGTCGTACCCGGGCCATCGATGATGCCAATAGCGCGCAGCTTCTGCGCCAAGCTGTCGAGCGCCGTGGCCACCGCCTGCGTCGCCGTGTGGCCCGGCGCGATCAACAACCGCGGCTGGGCGTTGAACAGGCTTTTGCCGTCTAGCAGCGCCTGAAGGCCGGTACGCTGACCCGAGACCAGTTCGCCGCCGATGATCGCCGAGGTTTGCAGCGCGGCGTCTTCCAACTTGGGTACGCCGATGGCGACGATCACCGCCTTGGCTTTGACGTAGATCGCCTTACAAGCCTTGGTGATCGCCGAGTCAGCGCCGAAGGCGGCAATAGCTTCGCGCTCGGTGGTGATCAACTTCAGCTCGCCCGCCTTGGCGGTACCGCCGCCGAGAACACCAGGCGTGAAGGTGTCGCACAGACCGATAATCGACGACGACGGCAACGAGATGGTGCGCGCACCAGTGTCGACCCACGAGGTCGTGCCGCCGTGAAAAAAACACATAAGGAACAGTCTCCAG
>NZ_JASCPT010000048.1:0-38840 GCF_029959775.1 Pseudomonas sp. PS01270
GGCTCGCCCCACATGAGAACGCATTCCAAGGTGGGAGCGAGCCTGCTCGCGAAGAGGCCAGCGCTGGCATCGTCACTCTTGAGGGATGTTTGTTAGCATTGCGCCCGGATCAATCCAGATCAGCCAAGAGTGCTCAGCATGCAACTCCCGGACATGAACCTTCTGGTTGCCCTCGATGCCTTGCTCGACGAGGGCAGTGTGGTCGGTGCGGCGCGGCGGATGAACCTCAGTCCGGCGGCCATGAGCCGCACACTGACACGGATCCGCGAAGCCATCGGCGATCCGATTCTGGTGCGCGCCGGGCGTGGCCTGGTGCCGACCCCCAAAGCCCTCGAACTGCGCGAACAGGTGCGCGACGTGGTCGAGCAGGCGGCGCTGCTGTTTCGCTCCGCCGATAGCGTCGAGCTGTGCACCTTGCGCCGGCGCTTCAGCATCCGCGC
Organism: Pseudomonas sp. PS01270; assembly: GCF_029959775.1. Lineage (NCBI taxonomy): Bacteria > Pseudomonadati > Pseudomonadota > Gammaproteobacteria > Pseudomonadales > Pseudomonadaceae > Pseudomonas > Pseudomonas sp. PS01270. Next base: position 441 of record NZ_JASCPT010000048.1, read on the forward strand.
CAATGATTTCTTCGTCGGCGTTTACGGCGGCAAGCTGTTCGACACCCTCGACCAGCTCGCCCCGTATTGCGAATTGCGCTTCGTCCCGGAAGGCGACGGCGACGATGAGGCGCTGCGCGAAGGACGCATCGATCTTAGCGTCAGCAACACCCGTCCGCTTACGCCGGAAGTGAAAGTGCAGAACCTGTTCTCCACGCATTTCGTCGGCCTGGTGCGCGAGAATCATCCGTTGCTCGATGGCGAAATCACGGCTGAGCGCTACGCCGGTTTTTCCCACATCAGCATGTCGCGGCGTGGCATCGCTCGCGGCCCGATCGACACGGCGTTGAATGCGTTGGGGCTGGAGCGTCGAGTGGCGGTGATCGCGCCGAGTTTCCACGCGGCGATGTTTGCCTTGCCCGACTCCGACCTGATCTTGCCGGTGCCCAAAGAAGCCCTGCTCAGCGTGCGGCGGCTGGGCCTGAAACTGCGTTCATTCGATCTGCCGATTCCGCTGCCCATGCTCATGCTGACCCAGGCCTGGCACCCGCGCTTCGACAAGGACCCGGCCCACCGCTGGCTGCGTGAAACCCTCAAGACCTGCTGCGATGAGACATGGCTGGCGGCACAGCCCTGATCTCTGCGCCAACACCAAACCCTGTGGGAGCGAGCTTGCTCGCGAAAGCAGTTTGTCAGTCGCCGTTAATACAGCTGACCTGACGCATTCGCGAGCAAGCTCGCTCCCACAGGGGGATTTAAATACTGCACGAAATGCACTTATAACCTGCCCATAAGTCAATTTTCGTCAGCATCAAGCCCCACTAAAATGCTCCGGTATTTCACCCCCGGAGTTTTCATTCATGACATCCCTGACGGTCCCGGCGCCTCTCGCCGCGACCAGCCCGGCAACGGCGGCTGCGCCTGCGGTGTTCGGGGCGCGGATCATCATTGGTCTGGTCGGCGTGCTGTTGGCCGTGCTGGTCTCGGGCCTCAACGAGATGGTCACCAAAGTCGCGCTCGCCGATATTCGCGGCGCGCTGCACATCGGCTACGACGAAGGCACCTGGCTGGTCGCCAGCTACACGGCGACGTCGGTCGCGGCCATGGCCTTCGCGCCGTGGTGCTCGGTGACCTTCTCGCTGCGCCGCTTCACCCTCTGCGCGATCGGCCTGTTTACCTTGCTCGGCGTGCTGTGCCCGTTCGCCCCGAACTACGAAAGTCTGCTGCTGATGCGCATCCTCCAGGGCCTCGCCGGTGGTGCATTGCCGCCGATGCTGATGACCGTCGCACTGCGCTTTCTCCCGGCGAACATCAAACTCTACGGACTGGCCGGCTACGCCCTGACCGCGACTTTCGGCCCGGGACTCGGCACGCCGCTGGCCGGTCTGTGGACTGAATACGTCGGCTGGCAGTGGACGTTCTGGCAGATCATCGTGCCGTGCCTGATCGCCATGGCCGCAGTGGCTTACGGATTGCCGCAGGATCCGCTGCGGCTGGAACGTCTCAAGACGTTCAACTGGAAGGGCCTGCTGCTGGGCTTTCCGGCGATCTGCATGCTGGTGATCGGTTTGTTGCAGGGCAATCGACTGGACTGGTTCGAGTCGAATCTGATCTGTGGATTGCTTGGTGCCGGTTCGCTGCTGCTGGTGGCGTTTCTGATCAATGAGTGGTCGCAGCCGATTCCGTTTTTCAAACTGCAGATGCTCGGCATCCGCAACCTGTTGTTCGCCCTGATCACCCTCGCCGGGGTGCTGATCGTGCTGCTGGCGGTGGTGCTGATTCCGTCGAGTTATCTGGCCCAGGTGCAGGGTTATCGTCCGGCGCAAACCGCGCCGATCATGCTCATTGCCGCGCTGCCGCAGTTGATCGCGCTGCCATTGGTGGCGGCGCTATGCAACTTGCGCTGGGTCGATTGCCGCTGGGTGCTCGGCATTGGTCTGAGCATGCTCGCGCTGTCCTGCCTCGGCGGTTCGCACCTGACTTCGGTCTGGATTCGCGATGATTTCTACGTCCTGCAATGGCTGCAGATTTTCGGCCAGCCGATGGCGGTATTGCCGCTGCTGATGTTGTCGACCGGCAGCATCACGCCGATGGAAGGGCCGTTCGCGTCGGCGTGGTTCAACACCGTCAAAGGCCTGGCTGCCGTGGTTGCCACCGGCGTCATCGAAGCGCTGACCACCGCGCGCCTGCATTTCCATTCGACCATGTTGGTCGACAGCCTCGGCAATTCGCCGCTGGCCGATCACAGCGATCCGGGTCTCGCTCACCGCGTGCATGAGCAGGCGGTGGTGCTGACTTCGTCCGATTTGTACCTGTGCATGGCCGGCGTTGCCGTGGCGTTGATTCTGCTGATTTTCTGGCTGCCGACGCGGATTTATCCGCCGCGCGCGCCGACCTGATCGCTGTACTGAAACTGAAGGTTTTTTATGACTCAATCCAAGCAAAAACTCGCGGTGGCCGTGGCTGCCGCGCTGGCGGTGGGCGTGCTGGTGTACCTGGCAATGCCCGGGCTGTTCGGCCAACGCACCGAGCAAACCACCAACGACGCCTTCGTCTCCGCCGACTACACGCTGGTGGTGCCGCGCGTGGCCGGGTTCATCAAGCAGGTGCTGGTCGAAGACAATCAGCAGGTCAAGGCTGGGCAATTGTTGGCGCTGATCGATGACCGTGATCTGCGCGCAGCGGCGGAAGCGGCGGATGCGCAAACCCTGGTCGCGCGTGCGCAGTTGCAGAACGCCAGCGCGACCCTGGAGCGGCAGGCGTCGCTGATTGCTCAGGCGCAGGCCACAGTGGTCTCGGCCAAAGCGGAAATGGCTTTTGCGCAGCAGGAACTGAACCGCTACAACCATCTCGCCGGTGTCGGCGCCGGCACCGTGCAGAACGCGCAGCAGGCGCGCACGCGCATCGATCAGGCCTCGGCGCGTCTCGACACCGCGACGGCGAAACTGGCGGCCGAACGCAAACAAGTCGAAATCCTCACTGCCCAGCGCAACGCCGCTGAAGGCAATCTGAAACACGCGCAGGCGGCACTGGAAATCGCCAGTTTCAACCTCTCTTACACACGCATCACCGCGCCGCAGGACGGCATGATCGGCGAGCGTGCGGTGCGCGTCGGCGCCTACGTCACCCCGGGCAGCAAACTGTTGGCGGTGGTGCCGTTGCAGCAGGCCTATGTGGTGGCCAATTTTCAGGAAACCCAGTTGACCGACGTGCAGCCCGGGCAGGGTGTGCAAGTGCGGGTCGACAGCTTGGGCGGTGAAGCCCTGACTGGCCGCGTCGAGAGCATTGCGCCGGCAACGGGCGTGACCTTTGCGGCGGTGAAACCGGATAACGCCACCGGTAATTTCACCAAGGTTGTGCAGCGGATTCCGGTGAAGATCTTGCTGGAACCGGGCCAGCCACTGGCCGAGCGGTTGCGGGTGGGGATGTCGGTCGAGGCGAGTATTGATACCGCCAGCTCAAAGGCGTCCGGGCGCGAGGTGACGCAGCGATGATCGGTGTTGAATCGGCTGGCGCCTTCGCGAGCAGGCTCGCTCCCACAGGGACAACGCATTGCAGAATGTGGGAGCGAGCCTGCTCGCGAAAAAGCCAGTGGCAGCAGCTAACCTTCAGTGCCTTGCTCACAATGAGTCTCACCGCCTGCACTGTCGGCCCAGACTTCCAGAAACCCGAAACCAAGCAGCCTGCCGACTGGGCCAAACCGAGCCAATCCGCCCCGAGCCAGGCCGTCAGCGAGCCCCTGAACGAACGCTGGTGGGAAACCTTCCACGACCCGCAACTTTCCGCACTCACCCAGCGCGCGCTGAACAACAACCTCGACCTGCAACTGGCCAGCAGCCGCCTGCAACAAAGCCGCGCCGCGCGCCAGGTGATCACCGCCGAGCGTTATCCGCACAGCACCGCCAGCGGCAGCTACGGGCGCAAACGCAACAGTGGCAAAGGCTTGAACGATCCATCGGGAAATAACGGCGCCGAGGCCTTCAACCTGTGGGATGCCGGCTTCTTGGCGTCATGGGAACTGGACTTCTGGGGCCGCGTGCGCCGTGAAACCGAAGCCGCTGATGCCAATCTCGAAGTGGCAGAAAACGACCGTCGTGACGTACTGCTGACCGTGCTCGCCGACACAGCGCAAAACTACATTCAGCTGCGCGGCGTGCAGAACACCCGCGCCGTCACCGAGCAGAACCTCGACGTCGCCCGCCACAGCCTGAAACTCTCGCAGCTGCGGCTGGCCGATGGCGTGGCGACCGACCTGGACGTCGCCGAAGCTGCCGCGCAAGTCGCCGCCATCGAGGCACGGCTGCCGGCGCTCGAGCAGCGTCAGGCGCAACTGATCAACGCGATCAGTCTGCTGATGGGCGAACCGCCGCAGGCCCTCGCTCAAGCGTTATCCACAGACGCGGCAGTGCCGCAGTCGCCACTGCAAGTCGCCATCGGCCTGCCGTCGCAATTGGCCGAACGCCGCCCGGATATCCGCCAGGCCGAAGCGCGTCTGCACGCCGCCACCGCCAACATCGGTGTGGCCAAGGGTGATTTCTATCCGCGCATCACCCTGTCCGGCAACTTCGGTTCACAGGCCATGCAACTGAGCGATTTCGGTTCATGGGGCTCGCGCGCCTTTGCCATCGGCCCGCAATTCAGCTTGCCGTTGTTCGACGGCGGTCGCTTGCGCGGCATGCTGCAACTGCGTGAAGCCCAACAGCAGGAAGCGGCCATCGCCTACCAGCAAACCGTGCTGCGTGCCTGGCATGAAATCGATGATCAACTGACCGCCTACAACGCCAGCCAGCGCCGTCGCGACAGCCTCGCCGAAGCCGTGCATCAGAACCAGATCGCCCTGCGTACTGCGCAACAGCAATACGTCGAAGGCGTGGTCGATTTCGTCAATGTCCTCACCGTGCAAAGCGCCTTGCTCGCCACGCAGGAACAATGGGTGGAAAGCTCGACCGGCGTTTCCCTGGCGATGGTCGGTTTGTACAAAGCGTTGGGCGGCGGGTGGCAATCGGTCTATCCAGCAGCGCAACTGGCCGCAGGCTCACCTGACGTCGCCAGACCCTGAACCCGCAGCGCCAGCTATGATCAACTCCATTGCAGCAAACGGCGCAACGCCGGACCTGAATTGCAGAGGAGTTGCATCATGGAAAATCCGCAGCACAGCCTGCCGGCCCTGTTCAAACAACTCGGCCTCGATGACGATCCGACCGGCATCGAACAATTCATCGCCAGCCATTCACCGCTCAAACCGGATTTGCATCTGGCTGACGCGTTTTTCTGGACAGCAGGTCAGGCGCAGTTTCTGCGCGAGGAGATTCTGGATGATGCGGATTGGGCGGAGGTGGTGGATCAGTTGAATGTGATGTTGCGGAAGGGGCGTGTGGGGTGATCATTGCGAAGTTTGTATCCTCGTCGAACGCCGCAGTTGTCCATTGGGTATAAATAGACCAAAATCACGTCCTAATTTGAGGTCCTTATTATGCAAAGTGTTCTTGCCGATATGGCTGTCAGTGTCTCTGAACTAAAGAAAAATCCTACTGCCGTGTTGAACGGTGCACATGGGGGGGCCGTCGCTGTCCTCAACCACAATCGCGTCATGGGTTATATGGTGCCGGCCGAAGTTTACGAAGCGATGATGGAGCGGCTTGATGATCTTGAGCTGGCTGACATCGTTCGTTCGCGCCTCCACGAAACGCCCATTTCGGTAAGCCTGGATGACTTATAAGCTTGAGTTTCTGCCGTCTGCACACAAAGAGTGGAACAAGCTGGGTCATACATTGCGTGAGCAATTCAAAAAGAAGCTAGGTGAGAGGCTGAAGCTTCCCAGAATCCCGGCTGACGCACTGCACGGCATGCCCGACTGCTACAAAATCAAACTCAAAGCCTCGGGATATCGATTGGTTTACCAAGTCATCGACGAACGAGTCGTGGTTTCCGTGCTAGCGGTTGGCAAGCGCGAACGCAGCAGCGTTTACGATGCTGCCAGGAACCGTTGAACGAGCCCCCGCTTTATTCAAGTGGCCGATGTTTGTCGATGAGATTCTTGAGTGACCGGACTGGGCCACCAAGGTGTGGGATCAGTTGATGTATCGTCTGGCATGAGGCGCAGCATGTAAAAAAATTGCGCGAAAAGGCTCAGATGTAAAAAAAACCTCCTTACTGTAAAAAAAATTTCGTTTTGTCCGTCGCATTAGATTTTTCCTTCGAAAAATTACAAATCCAACTCGTGGTACGCCTCGGCCAAGCGTGGGGAGATTTGTTTCAAAACTTGACTGAAATTCCCCTCCAATGCGATATTGATAGTTAGCAAACTAACAGTGTCCGTTATCCCGTGTCCGATTCTCTCGACAGTCTCCAGATGAACATCAGCAGCGCCATGGTGGTGGCCGCCCGGCATTGGCGGAAGATCTGCCAGACCACGCTGGTCAACTATGGAATTTCCGAAGCCTGCGCCGTGCCCTTGTTGATGATCGGGCGTTTGGGCGAGGGCGTGCGTCAGGTGCAAGTCGCCCAGGCTGCGGGGATGGAGAGTCCTTCGCTGGTGCGCTTGCTCGATCAGCTGTGCCACGCCGGTTACGTCTGTCGCACCGAAGATGCTCAGGATCGCCGCGCCAAGTGCCTGAGCCTTACCGATACCGGCCGCGAGCTGGTGCAGGCGGTGGAGGCCGAGCTGGTGCGCTTGCGTCATGAGGTGCTGGAAGGCATCGAGCGCAGCGATCTGGAAGCTACGCTTCGGGTACTGAGGGCTTTTGAGGCGGCGAGTTCGCCTGTGGTGGTCAATTCTTGAACGGTTTTTTCACTGGCATGCCGCCGGCCCGTGACTGGTTTTACGGGGTCCGTACTTTTGCAGCGTCGATGATTGCGCTGTACATCGCCTTGCTCATGCAAATGCCGCGTCCGTATTGGGCGATGGCCACGGTGTACATCGTCTCCAGCCCGTTTCTCGGCCCGACCAGCTCCAAAGCGCTGTACCGCGCGGCCGGTACATTTCTCGGCGCAGCGGCGGCGGTGCTATTCGTGCCGATGTTCGTGCAGAGCCCCTATGTGCTGGTGGTGGTGATCGCGTTGTGGACCGGCATTCTGCTGTTCATGTCCCTGCATCTGCGCACGGCCAACAGCTATGCGCTGATGCTGGCCGGCTACACCTTGCCGCTGATTGCCCTGCCGGTGGTCGATAATCCGCTGGCGGTGTGGGACGTGGCCGAGGCGCGTACCGAAGAGATTTTCCTTGGCATCGCCGTCGCTGCGGTGGTCGGTGCGATGTTCTGGCCGCGACGGCTGGCGCCGGTGTTCAACGATGCGGTGAGCAAGTGGTTCGCCGATGCGACGAGCTACAGCCTGAAGTTTCTCAGCCGCGATGTGCAGCCGGAAGAAGTCACCGCGCTGCGCATGGCCATGGTCGCCAACTTCAACAGCCTCGAGTTGATGATCGGCCAGTTGCCCCACGAAGGCGCGCGGCCACAAACCGTGCGCAACACCAAGGAATTGCGCGGGCGCATGATCCATCTGTTGCCGGTGATCGATGCCCTTGAGGATTCGCTGTACGCCCTCGAACGCCGCACCCCGGAACTGGTGGAGAAATTCCAGCCGTTGCTGACCGCGACCCGGGAATGGCTGGGCTACGCGGACGCCAGTCTCGAGCGCTGGCAAGCACTCAGAGATCAACTCGACGCGTTGCAACCGAGCGCCGAAGCGCTGGAGGAGCGCAAACAGTTGCTGTTCTCCAATGCGATCTACCGCCTCGGTGAGTTCATCGATCTGTGGCAGGACTGCCGCAGCCTGCAGGATGCGATTCTGTGCGAGCGCCAAGACAGCTGGCGCGCGGTGTACCGCCATTGGCGCCTGGGCCGGTTGACGCCGTTCATCGATCGCGGGCTGATGCTCTACTCGGTGACCTCGACCATTCTGGCGATCATCGTTGCTTCGGTGCTGTGGATCCTGCTCGGCTGGCCGGACGGCGGCAGCGCGGTGATCCTGGCAGCGGTGGCGTGCAGCTTCTTTGCCTCGATGGACGACCCGGCGCCGCAGATTTACCGGTTCTTTTTCTGGACCGGGATGTCGGTGCTGTTCGCCAGTCTTTATCTGTTTCTGATTCTGCCCAACCTGCATGATTTCCCGATGCTGGTGCTGGCGTTTGCCGTGCCGTTCATTTGCGTCGGCACGCTGACCGTGCAGCCGCGCTTCTACCTCGGCATGCTGCTGACGCTGGTTAATACCTCGTCGTTCATCAGTATTCAGGGTGCTTACGACGCGGACTTTTTCGCCTTTGCCAACTCCAATCTCGCCGGGCCGCTGGGGCTGTTGTTCGCTTTTATCTGGACGCTGGTGGCGCGACCGTTCGGCGCCGAGCTGGCGGCCAAGCGCCTGACCCGATTCAGTTGGAAAGACATTGTCAGCATGACCGAGCCAGCCAGCCTCGCCGAGCATCGGCATTTGGGCGTGCAGTTGCTCGATCGGCTGATGCAGCACCTGCCGCGTCTGGCCCTGACCGGTCAGGACACCGGTATTGCCATGCGTGAAGTGCGTGTCGGTCTGAACATGCTCGATCTGCTTGCCTACACCCCGCGCGTCACTGGCGTGCCAAACGCCCTGCTGCGACAAGTGGTGGGCGAGGTCGGCGAGTATTTTCGCGCCTGCCTCAAAGCCGACGAGCGCCTGCCGGCACCGAGCGGTCTGCTGATGACCCTCGATCGTACCCGCCGTGCGCTGAACGGCCAGGGTGACGATGAAACCCGTCGACACTTGTTGCACGCCTTGAGCGGTCTGCGTCTGGCCTTGCTGCCCGGCGTCGAGTTCGTCTCCAGCGCCGAGCCCGAAGAACCGCTGCCCGATGGAGCGCCCCTATGATCGGTGATCTGGATATCAGCGGCATCTTCCTGCCGACCCTGCTGGTGCTGATGGGCATCACTTACGTGCTGTTTTTGTTGGTGCATGGCGTGCTGCAACGCCTGCACTTTTACCGTCTGGTCTGGCACCGGGCATTGTTCAACGTGGCGCTCTACGCCGTGCTGCTGTACGGCGTGGACTCACTCAGTCGATACCTGATGACATGAAAAAACCGTTTCTGACCATCGGTCGCGTGGTCCTGACCCTGCTGATCGTGACTTTTGCCGTTGTCCTCGTCTGGCGCATGGTGATGTATTACATGTTCGCGCCGTGGACCCGCGACGGCCATATTCGCGCCGACATCATCCAGATCGCCCCGGACGTTTCCGGGCTGATCCAGCAGGTCGAGGTAAAGGACAACCAGTTGATCAAGCGTGGTCAGGTGCTGTTCAGCATCGACCAGGATCGCTTCAAACTGGCCCTGCGCCAGGCCAAGGCCGCCGTTGCCGATCGCGAAGAAACCCTTGCCCAGGCCCAGCGTGAAGCTAAGCGTAACCGCGGTCTCGGCAATCTGGTGCCGGCCGAACAGCTGGAAGAAAGCCAGTCGCGCGTCGCCCGTGCACAATCGGCATTGGCCGAAGCCTTGGTGGCGGTCGACAGTGCGCAGCTCAACCTTGATCGTTCGGTGATCCGCAGCCCGGTCGACGGTTACGTCAACGACCGCGCGCCGCGTCCGCAGGAATTCGTCACCGCCGGGCGCCCGGTGTTGTCGGTGGTCGACAGCAACTCCTTCCACATCGACGGCTATTTTGAAGAAACCAAACTCGACGGCATCCACGTCGGGCAATCGGTGGATATCCGCGTGATCGGCGACCGCGCGCGGTTGCGCGGACATGTCGAAAGCATCGTCGCCGGCATCGAAGACCGCGACCGCACCAGCGGCAGCAACCTGCTGCCCAACGTCAACCCGGCGTTCAGTTGGGTACGCCTGGCGCAGCGGATTCCGGTGCGCATCGCTTTTGATGAGGTGCCGGCCGACTTCCGCATGATTGCCGGGCGTACCGCCACCGTGTCGATCATCGACGACCAACATGAGGAGTCGCAGCCATGAGCAGGGCCTGGTTGATCGCCGGGTTGGGCGTGATGCTCTCGGCCTGTCAGATGGTCGGCCCGGATTATCAGGTGCCCGCCGACGCGGCGGTGCAGCGCAAGGATATTCAGGGTGAGCTGGCAGTCGCCGGCAAACCGGTGGTCTCGGCGCCGGTGCCGGCGGACTGGTGGCGGCTGTATAAAGACCCGCGCCTCGATCAACTGGTACAGCAGGCCATGGCTTCCAACACCGATTTGCGTGTAGCGGCGGCGAACCTGTCGCGGGCACGTGCTCAGGTGGATGAAGCCGAGGCCGCTGGTGGCTGGAGCGGCGGGGTGAAAATGGGCGCGCAACGTTTGCAGGAATCCGGTCAGGCGTTCCTGCTGCCGGAGAAAGTCCCGGTGGCCAACATTGCCGATATCGGCATCAGCGCTTCGTACCAGTTCGACCTGTGGGGCACGTTGCAACGCGGCATCGAAGCGGCCAAAGCCAATGCCGATGCGACTCAGGCCGCCGCCGACACGGCGCGTATCACGTTGGTGGCGGACGTGGTTCGTGCTTACACCCAGGTCTGCGCAGCCAACGAAGAGCGGGAAATCGCCGAGCACTCTCTCGATCTGCAATCGCAGAGCACCACGCTGATCCAGCGCCTGCGCGATGCCGGGCGTGGTGACGAGACTCAGGTCACCCGTTCGCAGACCCAATTCAAATCCCTGCGCGCCGACTTGCCGCGCTATGAAGCAGCGCGTCAGGCCGGGCTGTTTCGTCTGTCGATGCTGCTGGCCAAACCGGTCGAACAGTTGCCGGCAGGTACCGCCAGTTGCGCCGAGTTGCCGAAGATCGCGCAACTGGTGCCGGTCGGTGACGGCGCTGCGCTGCTCAAGCGCCGTCCCGACATTCGTCAGGCTGAACGTCGCCTCGCGGCGGCAACCGCCGGCATCGGCATTGCCACCGGCGAGCTGTACCCGGACATCAGCATCGGCGCGACCATCGGCACCGTCGGCATCATTGATGACCTCGGCGACCCGTCGACCAACCGCTGGGGCTTCGGCCCGTCGTTGAGCTGGAAAGTACCGACCAACGGCGCCCGTGCGCGCATTCGTGAAGCCGAGGCCAACACTCAAGGCGCGCTGGCGCATTTCGACGGCGTGGTGCTCAACGCCATCCGCGAAACCCAAACCGGTCTGGCCCAGTACAGCGCGCTGCTGCAACGCCGCGATGCGCTGGCCGACGCCGAGCAGTCGGCCAAGCTCGCCGCCGAGCAGACGCACCGCTTCTTCCAGGCCGGCCGCGAATCGTTCCTTGCCGACCTGCAAGCGACCCGCACCTATACCGATGTCACCGCGCAACTGGCCGCCGCCAATACCCAGGTCGCAATGAGCCAGATCGATTTGTTCCTCGCCCTGGGCGGTGGCTGGGAAAGCGGACGAACGAACACCTCGAGCGCCAGCAAACCCTGAGGCCGTTGCTATGCTTTGAAGTGTTGGAGGGGCGCCCCATGCCAAGCGCTCCTGCAATGCACATTGCTCGTGCTGGCCCAGGGGAAACCAATAATGAAAAACCCTTACGCTCTCGGCTTCTGGTGCGCTCTGGTCGCACTGGTGCTGCTCTCGGCCACGTATTTCTACGGGATCATGCTGGCCCACCAGATCGATACGGCGATGATCTTCCTCGACAGCGCCGTTGCGCTGATCGCGGTGATGGCGATCGTCGTCGTCGCGTGGACCTCGATTCAGCTGCAACGTGTCAAGAAGCGCCAGCTCGAACGGGGCAGGATGCTCGTGCTGATCTGGGACACCAAAGTCGCCCTGCGCCGGGTCGAAACCGTGTTCGACCGCTACTTCTGGGGCAGCTATTGGCAGCCCGGGCGAACCTTCGCCGAAGTCATGGGCGAGCTCACCGGCACGCCGCTGGAAAAAAGCCTCGAAGCCCTGAAGAAGCAATGCCTGGAACTCGACAAGCAGATCGCCGATGACGGCTGGCACTGGCTGAACAACGCCCGCGAGCTGTCCGACGTCGCCACGGCCATGGCCCGTGAACGCTATCAGCTGGATTTCTGCGATGTGCGAGCGGATACCACCGGCGGAGCGGTGATCGATCGCGACTTTGAAGTGCTGGTGTATACCTGGACCGCGCGGCTGAAGAGCTTTGATCATCAGCTGGATGAAATCGAGGTGCAGTACTCCTGATTTGCTGGGAAGCCACCGACCTCTTCGCGAGCAGGCTCGCTCCCACAGGTACAGCACTGTCCTGGTTGGAGCGAGCCTGCTCGCGAAGAGGCCCGCAAAAACACCGAAACTCTTCGCTCCTGCCGACTGTCCATTCCCGCCATAGACACTCTTTAACCTTTAAACATTGGGCCGTTGCCCGCGCCCGGTGCTAATCTCCATCGCTTAATTGCGCACAGTCGAGCCGCGACCCGATCCCGGGTTCAAGGAAGACGACTTCATCCACAGCCACGGAAACCGATCAGGTCATTCATGAATAAATCAGCAGGCGTGCTTCTCGGAATTGTTGTTGCCATCGGCGCGATCAGCGCAGGCGGGGCCTGGTACACCGGGACCAAGATCGAAGGCGTACTGAACAACGCCGTGACCAACGCCAACAAAGAGCTGCAGACCGCCATGGCCGGCTCCAACGGCACCGCGTCGCTGGAACTGGTGTCGCTGGAACGCCACACCTTCACCAGCACCGCGCACTATCGCCTCAAGGGCGAGGGCGAGATGTTCGGCGATGCGCCGGTCGAGCTGCTGTTCGTCGACCACATCGAACACGGCCCGCTGCCGTTCTCGCGTCTGGTTTCGCTGAAGTGGCTGCCGGTCATGGCCACCAGCAACTACGAGCTGGAAAAGAGCCCGTCCACGGAAAAATGGTTCGCCGCCACCAACGGCGCCGCGCCGCTCAAGGGCGTGACCAACATCGGCTACGACGAATCGACCACCAGCACCCTCAACCTGGTGCCGTTCGAAACTGCGCTGGATGAGCAGTCGAGCCTGAAGTTTTCCGGTCTGAGCATGGACATCGCCGCCAGCGCCCAGGCGCAGAAGGTCAAGGCCGACGGTTACATGGATAACCTGAAACTGGTCACCGTGTCGGAAGACCAGGCGCCGGTGCAGGTCGAGCTCAACGGCCTGACCCTGGCCAGCAACCTCGCCAAGAGCAGCTACGGCTACTACACCGGGGAAAACACCCTGGAAGTGACCAGCAGCAAAACCACCTTCGGCGCCAAGCCGATGGTGCTGGGCGTGAAGAACTTCGAAATGAAGAACCGCACCGAAGAAAGCGGCAGCAACGCCTCGGGGCGTGCCGACTACAAAATCGGCGAAGTGACGCTCAACGACAAGAAAGTCGGTTCGGCGGCCATGGCCATGAGCCTGAAGAACCTCGACATTCCGTCGACCATGTCGCTGATGCAGATCTACCAGACCAAATTGCAGCCGTATGAAAAAGCTGCCGCCGAGGCCGCCGCACAGGGTTTGCCGGCACCGGAGCTGAATCTGACCGAAGCGGAAAACGCCCAGGTCAAAGCCGATCTGCAGAAGTTGCTGGCGGCCGGCCCGCAACTGGCGCTGGAGAATCTGTCGTTCAACACCGCCAACGGTGAAAGCCGCGCCAATCTGGTGATCGACCTGACCAAGCCGCAATCGATGGACCTGCCGCCGGATCAACTCGGCAAGCAACTGATCGCGCTGCTCGACCTGAACATTCAAGTGTCCAAGCCGATGCTCGTCGATCTGCTCAGCGTGCAGGCGCAACTCGATGGCCAGACTGACGCCAAAGCCATCGTCGATCAGTCCAAGGAAGCGGCGGACATGTTCGCCGGCATGGCGGTCGGCTCGCAATTGGCTGTCGCCGACGGCACCAACGTGGTGACCAAACTGCATTACGCGGCCAATCAGGTCGAATTCAACGGCCAGAAAATGACCGTCGAGCAGTTCATCGGCTTCCTCATGAGCAAGTTTGCCGGCGTCACCCAAGAGCAATAAGCCCACCGCGCGCCCTCCAGACGCCCGGCCCCTGTGTAAACAGGCGCCGGGCGTTTTGCTGTACGGGTTTTGTACAGACAGGCCGATTCTGAACAATTATTGCGTTGTGAAAACTCGACTACGCTTGCGTGCAGACTGCCTCACCAAGCTTGGCCGAAGGCTGTCATTGTCGGCCACCGTTACGAATGGGCAAGGAGGGCATTGCGACCCGGCTGGCCATGTAAGGATGCTGACAAATGCCGCGTATTGATGGCCCTGTATTACATCGTGGTTTGCGCCCTTTGTTCCGATTCGCCCTGTGCAGCCAGTTGCTCTGGCCGCTGCTGGCGTTGGCCGACACACCCTACGACGAGATGGTGCGCGATGCCCGGGCCGGGCATTACACGCCTGCGTTGACCGTGCTGCGTCAGGTGCCGCCTGGCCAGGCCAGCGATGGCCAGATCAGCGATCATCTGCAAATCGCCAGTTGGGCCGGGCTCGATGCCGAAGTGGTCAAGGTCTATGAAACCCAAGGCCGTGACCGCGTTCTGCCGGTGCAGGCGCTGACTGCCGTTGCGCGTGCCTATCGCAACCTCAAGCGCTGGGATCAGGCCACCCAGGTGTACAACAAGGCGCTGGTGCTGGAGCCGGACAACGCCGACCTGCAACTGGGTCTCGCGCTGACCCAGGCCGATGCCGGCAAGCCCGATCAGGCCGTCACCCGCGCGCAGTCGCTGGTTGCCGCCAAACCCGACGATCCGTCACGCCGTCTCGCCTTGGGCTACGCACTCGGTCGCGCCGGCAAACAGTACGACGCACTCTTCGAATACGATCAGGCCTTCATCCGCGCCGGCAACAAGCCGGAAGTTGCCCGCGAGTACGTGGTCGCCCTGCAAAAGGCCCGCCTGCCAGAACCGGCGCTGCGGCTGGCCAGTCAACGTCCAGGCCTGATTGATCCGGTGACCTTGCGCCGCCTGGAAGGCGATCTCGCCGCCGAACGCGTGCGCCTCGCTGAACTGGCCACCCGCAGCGAAAAGGAACGCTACGTCATCGCCGACCGCGCGCTGGCCGATTACGACAAATTGCTCGCGACCTGGACGCCTGACGCCACTGCTCACGACGACGTGACGCGCTGGCGCATCGACCGCATGGGCGCGCTCAAGGCGCGGGCGCGCACCGCCGACGTCATCAGCGAATATCAAAAGCTGCAAGCCGAAGGCGTGGAGATTCCGACCTATGCCCTGCGCTGGGTGGCAGCGTCTTATCTCGATCAGCGTGAGCCCGAGACTGCCACCGATCTGTATCGCCAGGTGCTTTCGGCGCCGGACGCCGATGTCGGTGATCGCCTTGAGGACAGCACTGCGCTGTATTACTCCTTGCTAGAAAGCGACCGCGCCGATGAGGCGCGCAAGGTCGCCGAGGACGCAGCGAAAGCCCAGCGTCCGCGCGTCGAGCTCAAAGGTCTGCCCATCGGCAACCCCAACGACGAATGGATGGACGCCCAGCAACTCGCCGCCCAGGCCGGTACCTACGGTTCCGATCTTCCGCACGGTGAAGAGCGTTTGCAGACGCTGGTCGATCAGGCGCCGGGCAACCTTGGCTTGCGTCTGGCCCAGGCCGATCTCTACCTCGCCCGACAGTGGCCGCGCCGCGCGGAAAGCCAGCTCAAGGAAACCGAGAGCATGGCGCCCCGCGATGCCGGCCTGGAAGTCGCTCAGGCGCGCACCGCGATGGAGTTGCAGGAGTGGCGGCAGAACGATGCGCTGGTCGACGATGTGGTCGCGCGTTATCCGGACAACCGCCAGGTGCAGCGTCTGGCTCGCGAACGGGAAGTGCATGACATGGCCGAACTGCGCGTCGAAGCCTACGGCGGCAAGGCCAATGGTGGCGGCAGCGGCGATGCCGGTGCGGTCAGCGGCAGCCGTGATTTTGGTATCCAGAGCACCCTTTACAGCCCACCGATCAACGAAGATTGGCGCGTGTTCGCCGGCGCCGGTTATGCCACCGGTGATTTCGCCGAAGGCACCGGTCACCATCGTTTCCAGCGGGTCGGCCTGGAACGGCGCACCCGTGACATGACCCTCGAAGCCGAGGTGTCGAATCACGATTACGGCTTCGGTGACAAACAAGGCGCACGCCTGGCGATAGCCCGCGACATCAACGATCACTGGCAGTACGGCGGCAGCCTCGAATACCTCTCGGCGGAAACCCCGCTGCGCGCGCTCAACAGCGATATCAAGGCCAACGGCGGCAGTGCGTTCCTGCGCTGGCGCGCCAACGAAAGCCGCGAGTGGCGCGTGTCGGTCAGCCCGTCGCACTTCAGCGATGGCAACAACCGCGTCGAAGCCTTGGTGACCGGGCGCGAGAGCATCTACACCGCGCCGAACATTCAGGTCGACGCCGGCCTGGAAGTCGGCACCAGCCACAACTCGAAATCCGACGACGTGCCGTACTTCAACCCGAAGTCGGACTTCAGCGTGATGCCGCTGGTCAACGTCAATCACGTGCTCTACCACCGCTACGAGACTTCCTGGAGCCAGCAATTCCAGGCCGGCGCGGGCACCTACAGCCAGCGCGACCACGGCACCGGCGGCATGGCATTGCTCGGTTACGGCCAACGGTACGCCTGGAACGACGTGTTCGATGTGGGCGGCATGTTCAGTGTGATCAACCGGCCTTACGACGGTGATCGGGAAACTGATCTGCGTCTGCTCGTCGACCTCACTTTCCGCTTCTAGAAGAGTTTGAAGATGCCTTTTATCTCGCGTTTCATCCTTCTGCTGGGAGCGCTGCTGATCAGCGCCTGCGCCCAGCAAGCCCCGGCCTTCGCGCCGCCCTCCGAGCGCCCGGTCGCGGCCAGTGAACAACCGTGGCCAAAAAACCACGTGCTCGGCATCGCCTATCACGATGTCGAAGACCGTGATCCCGATCAGGCCGTGGTGGCGGTGCGCACCGAGCGCATGATCGAGCAGCTCGCCTGGCTGCGCGAGAACGGCTACAAACCAGTGACGGTCGACCAGATCATGGCCGCACGCAATGGCGGCCCGGAGCTGCCGGCGAGAGCGGTGCTGCTCAGTTTCGACGACGGTTACGCCAGCTTCTATACCCGCGTGCTGCCAGTGCTGCGCGCCTACAACTGGCACGCCTTGCTGGCGCCGGTCGGCACCTGGATCGACACGCCGCTCAATCAACCGGTGGATTTCGCCGGCACGCCGCGTAACCGTGAGAACTTCCTGACCTGGCAGCAGATCCGCGAAATTTCCAGGTCCGGGTTGGTAGAGATCGCCGCTCACACCGATGCCAACCACAAAGGCATCCTTGGCAACCCGCAGGGCAACCTGCAGCCGGCCGCCGCGACCCGGCGTTATGACCCGGTGACCAAACGCTACGAATCCGAAGCCGATTTCCAGGCGCGCATTCGCACCGACGTGAAAAACATTTCCGAGAAGATCCGCAAGGCCACCGGTTACAAACCACGCGTCTGGGTCTGGCCGTACGGCACCGCCGACGGTACCTCGCTGACCGTGGTCGGTGAGGAGGGCTATGAAATGGCCCTGACCCTGGACGACGGCCTCGACACCCTAGATAACCTGATGAGCGGGCCGCGCTTTCTGGTCGCCTCCGATCCTGACGGCGAGCATTTCGCCAACAGCATCGTCTCGGTGCAGGCCGAAGCGCCGATGCGCGTGGTGCATGTCGATCTCGACAACGTCTACGACCCGGACCCGGCCCAGCAGGACATCAACCTCGGCAAACTGGTGCAGCGCATGGCTGACCTCGGCGCCAGCACGGTGTTTCTGCAAGCCTTCGCCGATCCCAAGGGCGATGGTCTGGTGCATTCACTGTACTTCCCCAACCGTCACTTGCCGATGCGCGCCGACCTGTTCGACCGCGTCGCCTGGCAACTGCGCACCCGTGCCCATGTGAAAGTCTTTGCATGGATGCCGGTGCTGAGTTTCGAGCTGGATTCGAAACTGCCGCGTGTAACCCGCTGGGACCCGAAAACCGCCATCACCTCGGTCGATCCGAAGCAGTACAAACGCCTGTCACCGTTCAACCCCGAAGTGCGCAAGATCATCGGTGAAATCTATGAAGACGTGGCGCGGCTGACCTCGGTCGACGGCATTCTCTATCACGACGATGCGGTGCTCTCGGATTTCGAAGACGCCAGCCCGGATGCCCTGAAGGCCTATGCCGCTCAAGGTCTGCCGGGTTCGATTGCCGCGCTGCGCGACGATCCGGCGGCGATGCAACGCTGGACGCGTTTCAAGAGCCGCTACCTGATCGACTTCACCAACGAACTGACCGCGAAGGTCCGTGCGATTCGCGGCCCGCAAGTGCTGACCGCGCGCAACATCTTCGCCGAACCGATGCTCAATCCAGAGAGCGAAGCGTGGTTCGCGCAGAACCTCGATGACTTCCTCGCCACCTACGACTGGACGGCGCCAATGGCCATGCCGTTGATGGAAAAACAGACGCTGGCCGAGTCCGGCCCGTGGCTGGAAGAACTGGTCGCCACAGTGAAGAAACGTCCCGGCGCGCTCAACCGCACCGTGTTCGAATTGCAGGCGCGTGACTGGAACCAGAAGGATCAGGCCGATATCGATGCCGTGCATCTGGCGGACTGGATGGGCCGGCTCAAGCGCCAGGGCGCGACCAGTTTCGGTTACTACCCGGACAACTTCCTCGACAACCTGCCAGACCTGAAAACCGTAAGGCCTGCACTCTCCAACAAATGGAATCCATAACATGCTGGATAGACTGTTAGCCCTGCTTGTTCTGGCGATTGTCCTTGGCGTTCCGCTGGGGCTGATCTTCCTCGTGACCGGCCAGTTCCTGATGTCGTTCGTGTTCTTCTACCCGCTGTTCATGTCCGGGTTGTGGATCGCCGGCGGCCTGTATTTCTGGCTGCACTGGGAGCGCCACTGGCCATGGCAGGACGACACGCTGCCGCCGCCGCTGGAAGGCGAGCCGCTGATTTCGATCCTGATTCCTTGCTACAACGAAGGCGACAACGCCGCCGATACCATTTACGCGGCGCTGGCCCAGCACTACCCGAACATCGAAGTGATCGCGATCAACGACGGCTCCAAGGACAACACTGCCGCTGTGCTCGATGCGCTGGCCAAGGAAGATCCGCGACTGCGGGTTCTGCATCTGGCGGAAAACCAGGGCAAGGCTGTGGCTCTGCGCATGGGCGCGATCGCTGCGCGCAGCGAGTATCTGGTGTGCATCGATGGCGACGCCTTGCTGGCCCCGAACACCGCGGCTTATCTGGTCGCGCCGATGCTGGATAACGCACGTCTTGGCGCGGTCACCGGCAACCCGCGGATCCGCACGCGTTCGACCTTGATCGGGCGGGTGCAGGTCGGCGAGTTCTCTTCGATCATCGGTCTGATCAAACGCACGCAACGGGTGTTCGGGCGCATCTTTACCGTCTCCGGCGTGATCGTCGCGTTCCGCCGTACTGCGCTGAACCGGGTCGGCTACTGGAGCCCGGACATGATCACCGAAGACATCGACATCAGCTGGAAGCTGCAACTGGATCACTGGAGCATCTTCTACGAACCGCGCGCGCTGTGCTGGATCCTCATGCCGGAAACCATCGGTGGCCTGTGGAAGCAGCGTCTGCGCTGGGCTCAGGGCGGCGCCGAAGTGCTGTTCAAGAACATTCGCGGCATCTGGCAGTACCGCCATCGCTACCTGTGGCCGCTGCTGTTCGAGTACTGCCTGTCCACCGGTTGGGCGTTCACTTT
This sequence comes from Pseudomonas sp. PS01270, assembly GCF_029959775.1. Lineage (NCBI taxonomy): Bacteria > Pseudomonadati > Pseudomonadota > Gammaproteobacteria > Pseudomonadales > Pseudomonadaceae > Pseudomonas > Pseudomonas sp. PS01270. Next base: position 20,051 of record NZ_JASCPT010000048.1, read on the forward strand.
CCTGCTGTCGGTGATTTTCTGGGGCATGGGCAAGTTCATGGTCATGCCCGACGCGATCGCCGTCGATCACCTGATGCCGCCGGCCTTCACCGGTCTGTTGCTGGCGTTCGTCTGCCTGGTGCAGTTCGCTGTCAGCATCATCATCGATCGGCGCTATGAACCGGGTCTGGGCAAGACCATGTTCTGGGTGGTCTGGTATCCGCTGGTGTTCTGGCTCGTCAGTCTGCTGACCACCCTGGTCAGCTTCCCCAAGGTGTTGTTCAGCCAACACAAAAAACGCGCGCGCTGGGTCAGTCCTGATCGGGGTATCAAACCGCTGGGCGACGACCAGGAGGAAGTCATCAAATGAAAATTATCCGGACTCGCCAACGGCCCTTTCTGGTGGTGATCGACGTGATCCTCACCGTCATGGCCTGGGTCGGCCTGCTGTTCCTGCTGGTACGCGGGTTATGGCCATTGATCGAAACCACCGGCGGCCCGCGCATCGATCATTCGGCATTCGATGCCCTGGGCACTTTGCAGGTTTATATGTGGGTGGCGCTGGTCAACGCGGTGATCCTGATCGGCTGGGCGCGTTATCAGCAACGCAAAAGCCGCAGCTTCGCCCAGCGCCGTTTGCCGTCGCCGGTAATTGGTGATGAAGGTCTGAGCAAGAGTTTCAAACTGTGCGACGAGCGTTTCCAGAAACTGCGCACGCCGGGGGTGATGACCATTCACAACGACCAGGACGGCGACATCAGCCATGTGGAAACGCATTTGTGGCCGCTTCAGCAGCAAGCACTACCGGCGCCGCTGGCACCCTTGGAGCATCCACGGGTAATCTTTCTGCATGCCGAAGAAGACGACAGTCGCGAGCCGGTGAAGCGCCTGACCTGACCTCGTACAGCGCCGGTGTCAGGCCTGGATCAGCGTCCAGGCCTCTTTCATTCGCAGAGGTTGCTTCATTCGCTCGGCCAGCAGCGCCATTGCGCGTTGCTTGTCGCAGGCCACCGCCGCAACGACGATGCCGTCTTTTGCAAACAGGCCAATGAACGGCGGCTGTTCCGGCTCACCGCTGAACTCGACCTCGTCCCACTCCTGCGCATGACCGAGATAGTCGTAGTTCTTGCCGAAGTGGTACGTCCAGAAAAACGGCACATCCAGATAATGCTCCTCGTCACCCAGCATGTTGCTGGCGGCGATCCGCGCGTGTTGCTGGGCCAGGCGCCAATGCTCGATGCGAGTTGGCTGGCCGCTCAGCGGAAACGTGGCGATATCACCGATGGCCCATAAACCATCGCTCACGCGCATGCCGTCGTCGACACGCAACGATTGGTCTTCTTCCTTGGGCAATGATTCGAAAGGTTCAGTGGCCGGGTGAACGCCGACGCCAGCGAGGATCAGATCCGCCGCTAGGCGCAGACCGTTGTCGAGCAGCACGCCCTCGACCTTGTCCTCGCCAAGAATCTGCGTAGCCTCGTGTTCGCTGATGAACTTCACCCCGTGCTCTTCGTGCAACCCGCGAATCGCTTTGCCCACGGCCTCGCCGAATTGTTTGGCAAACGGGACTGAGTGGCGTGCCAGCACGGTAACGTCGAGGCCGTACTCGCGCAGGGCCGATGCGCATTCGAGGGCGATGAAACTGTCGCCGATGATCACCGCGCGCTGGCCCGGTTGAGCGGCGTTGATGATCTGTTCAGCCTGGGCTTTCGACCGCAGGACGAAAACGTTCGCCAGCCCGGCACCAGGCAACTTCAAAGGATTGGGCGCGCCACCGGTGGCGAGTACAGCGGCGTCGTATTGCAGGATGCCGCCGTTGTTCAAATGCAGTGTTTTGCCTGGGGCGTCGAGTGAAGTCACTTCGCCTTGCACACGTTCAATCCGTTGCGCTTGATAGAACGCCTCATCGCGCAGCGGCGGGACATCTTTGGGCGACATTTCTCCGGCGAGGACAAATTTGCTCAACACCGTGCGGTCGTATCCGGCACCCGGTTCGCCATCGACCAACACGATGCGCCCGCCAAAACCTTTCTCCCGCAGGGCCGCCGCGCAAGCCGTACCCGCCGCCCCGGCGCCGACCACCACGAACGTTCTTGGGTCGTCAGCGGGCGGGGTGTGCGGATCGGGCAACGGCTGGTCATCGACCCAGACTTCATCGCCGCGCAACTCCAGCGGATAGCGCTTGAGACTGTCCAGCGACGGCGGCTCGCACAGGCCACCGTCCTCGGCGCGGTACGCGGCTTTGTGCCAAGGGCAAATCAACCTGCCGTGACACAACGCACCCTCGGCCAGTGGCGCACCGGCGTGTGGACACAGGCCCTGAAACGCTCGCAACTCGCCGTTGGCACGCAGCAGGACGATCTTGCAGTCGCCGATTTCGACTTGCAGGCCACGGTCTTGCGGGACATCGGCGAAACGGGCGACACGGTGCAGGGACATGTTCGGCTTCCTCGCAGGCATTTCTCTTGTGAGTTGGCGGCGCCGCGCGAGGTTCAGCCATTTGCTACTGCCAAGGCACGAACGGTACGGCTATAGTTTGCGGGCCGACGACGGCCTCACTGCACAAGGTGCTCCCGGAATGACCCGATTGACCACACTCAACCCATGGCTGGCGGCCATCGCCGTGACCCTTTGCGTGCAGTTCCCGGCACAGGCCCAGGAGCGCTTCACCCTGAGCATCCCCGGCGTGTCGGATAACCGTCTGTTCACCTCGGCAGCGGCAAGTGACGCACCCGGCTGCGGCGGCAAGAACCAGTCGCCGGCGTTGAGCTGGAACGCCGGCCCGGCCGGTACCCAGAGCTACGCCATCGTCATGCACGACCCGGATGGCCAGAAAGGCTTGGGCGTGGATCACTGGATTCACTACGGCATCAAACCCACCACCCACCAGATCGCGGCCGGTGTCGGTGCCAAATCCGCCCTCGAAGGCGTCGGCGGCACCAACAGCAAAGGCAACACCCATTACATGGGGCCGTGCCCGCCAGTGGGCGACAGCGCGCACCACTACATCATCCAGATCTACGCCCTCGACCTCGCCCCGGATGCCCTGCCTGCCGGCCTGACCCGCGCCGAGCTGATGGAGAAAATCAAAGGCCATGTGCTGCGCAACAGCAGCGCGGTGCGGCGTTATCACCGCTGAGGTTCGGCCGCTCCCGGGCGGCTGATTGCCCTGAATCCCCAGCCATTTGGCATTGCCCCGCGAAAACGCGCACTATCAAGCCATTGCCAATGCGCTGGAGGACACCGTGGCAGCAAAAATCGACCGCATCGCCCAGCTACTCAACTGCCCGGAAAAGGGCGAACAAATGCGGCGTGCAGTAACCGAGACACGTAAGGAGTTTCTGCTGAATCAGCCGGAAGAAGACCTCGTTGAAGAAGACGAGGTATTTGACGAGGCTGAGGAGGAGGGGGATGACGACGATGAATATGATGAGTTTGACTGGACGACGGAGTGACGGCGTTCCAGCGACCTCGTCATAGCTCACAAAAAAGCCCCGGACCATCACAGTCCGGGGCTTTCTCATTTGATTCATGGTGCACCAGGCGGGATTCGAACCCACGACCCCTGCCTTCGGAGGGCAGTACTCTATCCAGCTGAGCTACTGGTGCAGCGGGCGACATCATACCTAGGTCGGCTCGGGGCGTCCATGCCGGGTTTGGCGGGTTTTGTCAGTGTGCGTGTCGGTGCAAATCGCTGCATTCCTTAAAGCGGTAACGTCCTGCAAAACCCTCGCTTGGCGCTTTGCCGGGGTTGATCTAAGGTTTTTCCTGCGGCACGGGTTTTCAGTACGTTGATCTGAAAAGCGGCATTTTTGTTCTTTTTTTCGAACGACCTATTGTCCTTTACCCCCTTTGAACCTACGATCCGTTTGAGATTTCAAACGCTCTTTGGCGGGATGTTGCAGCGCAAGTGCGCCCCGGTCGTGCACTATTGATGCGCCACAATCCGCTCACTGATTTCCCTGACGGCAGCCTTGCGAGGCGCCTTTCTACAATCATAATTTGCTCCGCGCAGGCCGCGGTGCTGTTAAGGAAAGCCGACATGCAGCTTAAAGACACCCAGTTGTTCCGCCAGCAAGCCTTCATCGATGGCGCTTGGGTCGATGCCGACAACGGTCAGACGATCAAGGTCAACAACCCGGCCACCGGCGAAATCCTCGGCACCGTGCCGAAGATGGGCGCCGCTGAAACCCGCCGTGCCATTGAAGCTGCTGACAAAGCGCTGCCGGCCTGGCGTGCGCTGACCGCCAAAGAGCGTGCCGGCAAGCTGCGTCGCTGGTTCGAACTGATGATCGAGAACCAGGACGACCTCGCGCGCCTGATGACCCTCGAGCAGGGCAAGCCGCTGGCCGAAGCCAAGGGCGAAATCGTTTACGCCGCATCGTTCATCGAGTGGTTCGCCGAAGAAGCCAAGCGCATCTACGGTGATGTGATTCCCGGCCACCAGCCGGACAAGCGCCTGATCGTGATCAAGCAGCCGATCGGCGTCACCGCTGCGATCACTCCGTGGAACTTCCCGGCAGCAATGATCACTCGCAAGGCCGGCCCAGCACTGGCCGCCGGTTGCACCATGGTGCTCAAGCCAGCATCGCAAACTCCATTTTCCGCTTTCGCCCTGGCCGAACTGGCTCAGCGCGCGGGCATTCCGGCGGGCGTGTTCAGCGTGGTGTCCGGCAGCGCCGGCGACATCGGCAGCGAGCTGACCAGCAACCCGATCGTGCGCAAACTGTCCTTCACCGGCTCGACCGAAATCGGTCGCCAGTTGATGGCCGAATGCGCCAAGGACATCAAGAAAGTCTCGCTGGAACTGGGCGGCAACGCGCCGTTCATCGTGTTCGACGACGCCGATCTGGATAAGGCCGTCGAAGGCGCGATCATTTCCAAGTACCGCAACAACGGCCAGACCTGCGTCTGCGCCAACCGTCTGTACATTCAGGACGCGGTCTACGATGCGTTCGCCGAGAAGCTGAAAGTGGCTGTGGCCAAACTGAAGATCGGCAACGGTCTGGAAGACGGCACCACCACCGGCCCGCTGATCGACGAAAAAGCGGTGGCCAAGGTTCAGGAACACATCGCTGACGCCGTAAGCAAAGGCGCCACCGTACTGGCGGGCGGCAAGGCGATGGAAGGCAACTTCTTCGAGCCGACGATCCTGACCAACGTGCCGAAAAACGCGGCCGTGGCCAAGGAAGAAACCTTCGGTCCGCTGGCGCCGCTGTTCCGCTTCAAAGACGAAGCCGAAGTGATCGCCATGTCCAACGACACCGAATTCGGTCTGGCTTCTTACTTCTACGCGCGTGACCTCGGCCGTGTGTTCCGTGTCGCCGAAGCGCTGGAATACGGCATGGTCGGCGTCAACACTGGGCTGATCTCCAACGAAGTCGCGCCGTTTGGCGGCATCAAGGCTTCGGGCCTGGGCCGTGAAGGCTCCAAGTACGGCATCGAAGACTACCTGGAAATCAAATACCTCTGCCTGGGCATCTAAGCCGGGAAAGGGATCGCTGCAAACGCAAAGGGCACGAGAGCGCTGTCCCTTTGCGTCGTTTCAAACAGGAATTTTCTCTGCGGCCAGGAACGCCGTGGCAGTCGATCATCGCATGCTGCTACCGCCGATTTCTCCCGCTTCATCCTTGAACCACGCCGCCCGATGAGCGGCGAATGAGGACTGTAATGAGCAAGACTAACGCTGAACTGATGGCCCGCCGCACCAATGCCGTACCTCGTGGTGTTGGCCAGATTCACCCGATCTTCGCCGAGTCGGCAAAGAACGCCACCGTGACCGACGTTGAGGGTCGTGAGTTCATCGACTTCGCCGGCGGTATCGCTGTACTGAACACCGGCCACGTGCACCCGAAAATCATCGCCGCCGTGACTGAACAGCTGAACAAGCTGACCCACACCTGCTTCCAGGTGCTGGCTTACGAACCGTACGTTGAGCTGTGCGAAAAAATCAACGCCAAGGTTCCGGGTGACTTCGCCAAGAAAACCCTGCTGGTCACCACCGGTTCCGAAGCCGTCGAAAACGCCGTGAAGATCGCCCGTGCCGCCACTGGCCGCGCTGGCGTGATCGCTTTCACCGGCGCTTACCACGGTCGCACCATGATGACCCTTGGCCTGACCGGTAAAGTCGTGCCGTACTCGGCCGGCATGGGCCTGATGCCAGGCGGCATCTTCCGCGCGTTGTACCCGAACGAACTGCACGGCGTGAGCATCGACGATTCGATCGCTTCCATCGAACGCATCTTCAAGAACGACGCCGAGCCGAAAGACATCGCTGCAATCATCATCGAGCCGGTGCAGGGCGAAGGCGGTTTCTACGTCGCGCCGAAGGAATTCATGAAACGTCTGCGTGCGCTGTGCGACCAGCACGGCATCCTGCTGATCGCTGACGAAGTGCAGACCGGCGCTGGCCGTACCGGCACCTTCTTCGCCATGGAACAGATGGGCGTTGCCGCCGATCTGACCACTTTCGCCAAGTCTATCGCTGGCGGCTTCCCGCTGGCCGGCGTGTGCGGCAAGGCCGAGTACATGGACGCCATCGCTCCGGGCGGCCTGGGCGGCACCTACGCCGGTAGCCCGATCGCTTGCGCCGCTGCGCTGGCAGTCATGGAAGTGTTTGAAGAAGAGCAACTGCTGGACCGCTGCAAGGCTGTCGGCGAGCGCCTGGTCACCGGTTTGAAGGCGATTCAGGCCAAGTACCCGGTCATCGGTGAAGTGCGTGCGCTAGGCGCGATGATCGCGGTCGAGCTGTTCGAAAACGGCGACAGCCACAAGCCAAACCCGACTGCCGTGGCTGCCGTGGTGGCCAAGGCGCGTGACAAGGGCCTGATCCTGCTGTCCTGCGGCACTTACGGTAACGTGCTGCGTGTGCTGGTTCCGCTGACGTCGCCAGACGAGCAACTGGACAAAGGCCTGGCGATCATCGAAGAGTGCTTCTCTGAACTCTGATCCATTGCTGTGACCCGCTCGACAAAAACCCGCTTCGGCGGGTTTTTTTCGCTCCTTGAAACACATCGGACGGGTTTGCGCTGTATCGAATCGCCAGCATTGACTAAGGTTCAGACATTGCAAGGAGAGCGCGCATGACTGCCGTTGATTTACCCGCCGTACCCCGGGTGTTGATTGCCGAGGCCGATCCCTGGTCCCGTGACCTGCTCAAACAAGTGCTGCTCAATGTGCGCTGCGATGCGCGCCTGGATTTGTGTGCCGATGGCCAGCAGGCAATGTCGTTGCTCAGCGAGGTGCCCTATGACTTGGCCATCGTCGATTGGGAGCTGCCTGGCATCGACGGATTGCATGTGCTGCGCAGCGTCCGCCAGCGCAAACGCAATCCGCCGTTGCCGTTCATTCTGATGAGCAGCCGCAACGACAGCGCCAGCGTGCGCGAAGCGATTCCGCTGGCGCCGACGGCGTACCTGACCAAACCGTTGAACATGGAAGGCCTGACCGAGCGCTTGCAGGGCTTGCTGCTCAACGCTGGCGAAGCGGTGGTTTGCGAAGTGCCGGCACTGGCGCCGGGTATGACCCTGTCGGTGTTCCTTGAGCGGCGTCGCGAGCAGGCCGATGGCGCGCCGCTGATGACCGACGTGCAAGTGGCGGTCAAGCGCAGCCTCAATCCCGAGGGGCTGGACCTCAAGCTGCTGGAAGAAGAGGTGCGCACCGATCCGCAGATTACCGCCGTGCTGATCGCAGCCGCCAACAGTGCCGCGCAACACTACGGCGCGCCGGTGCAAACCCTGGCCCAGGCGCTGCACCGACTCGGCACCGGGCAGAGCATGAACCTGATTCTCGGGCTGGCGCTCAAACGCAGCGCGCGGCTCAGCGATCCATGCCTGGCGGATTACGCCGAGCGCTATTGGGGGCTGTCACTGCACACGGCGGAATACGCCCGCACGCTGGCGCGCCTGCTCGATCTGGATCAGGAGCGCTGCTATTGCGCCGGGATGCTGCATCGGCTCGGTGATCTGGCGCTGCTGCGCTGCTTGCAGGAATGGCAGCAGGCCGGCGGCGAGCTGGACGAGTTGGAGGAGGTCGGTGAAGCGTTGGCGAAGTTTGGCGCTTCTTATGGCTCGGCATTGCGCACCCGCTGGCGTCTGCCGCTGGAGTTGCGCGAGTTGATTGCTTCGGCCTACCAGCTCGGTGGTGGAGTTTACAGTCGCGAGGCGCTGGTGATGCACATGGCCGCGCAGATGGCGCGGCTGACCGAGCATGAAGGTGTCGAGGAGCTGGCGAAGAGCCGGACGGCGCGGTTGCTCAAGATCGGGCTGCCGGAGTTGATGCGGATGCGCAAATGACAGATCACCACATTCCAATGTGGGAGCGAGCCTGCTCGCGAAGGCGCCAGCGCAGGCAACATTTTTGTTGAAGGTGCAGGCCTCATCGCGGGCAAGCCCGCTGTCACAGGAATTGCGGCAGCCACAAAATACGGGTCAGGCCGCAATGATCCGGTTCTTGCCTTGCCGTTTCGCCTCGTACATCGCCGCATCCGCGCGGGCGAACAGGCTGTCCAGGCTCTTGTCTTCGTCGGTGAGGTTGGTCAGGCCCTGGCTTACGGTGATGCTGAATGCTTGGCCGTCGTGGTTGAAGCGCAGTCGCTGGATCTCCAGCTGCAGGCGCTCCGCCACTTGCACCGCCATCTCCGGCGCACAGCCGGGGAACACCGCCGCGAACTCCTCGCCGCCAATTCGCCCGAACAGATCGCCACGGCGCAATGAGCCGCGCCCGCATTCGGCGATCCGTTGCAGAACGTTGTCGCCTTCGGGGTGGCCGTAGCTGTCGTTGATCACTTTGAAATCGTCGATGTCCAGCAGCAGGAAGGCCAGCGGCGTGCCTTGGCGGCGCGCCTCGGCGAACTCGCGGTGGGCGCATTCGAAGAAGTGGCGGCGGTTGCTGCTTTGCGTCAGCACATCGGTGGTGGCCAAGCGTTGCAGCTCGGTTTCCATGTGCTTTTTGTCGGTGATGTCTTCGGCGATGCCGACGATGATCACCGGCTGCCCGGGCTCGTCCTGGCGATTGATAAAGCATTTGTCGCTGAGCCAGCGCACCTGGCCATCGGCCGCGATGATGCGGTACTCGCGATCTTCCACCGCACCTCGGTGCAGGACTTCGGCGAGGCTCTGCTCGGCGTACTCCAGATCATCGGGGTAAATGCTGTCGCGCCATTGGTTGTAGTCTGCCAGCAACAACGCGGCGGAACGGCCGAAGATCCGTTCATAGGCCGGACTGACGTACAGCACCTGGCGGGTTTCCCAGTTGAAAGCCCAGAGTACGGCGTTGACGCTGACCAGCAGCGAACTGATCAATTGTTCGCGCTCGCTCAGGCGCGCGACTTCGCCCTGCGCATGCATCAGCGCCATCAGCGTTTGCGCGGCCTCAGGCCATTGGGTGAAGGATGTGTCTTTCTGGTTGTTGTTGACCATCGGCACAAATCTCAAAGGGCGCGCCGCAATGTCGACAACGGCCACAGGACAGCCCGCCGGGATGGCGAAGTGTCATTGAGATAGAGGATTTTCGGCGAAGTTCCCGGCCATTACCGAGTCCCGCCGGGCGGCGGGGTTAAGGAGGCGAACGTGTGCAACGAGGCTGCGACCTTCGAGATCACAGCCTCGTTGCAGGTCAGGCAGTCGCAGGACGCAGCGAGTAGGTTTTCAGCTGATCAGCAAAGTCACGCAACGACTGGATGCCACTGGCCTCGGCCTCGTGAATCCATTCCTTGATGGCGGCGAGCATGTCGTGGCCATTGGAACTGGTCTTGACCCAGATCTGCTGCAAAGCCAGGCGTTTCTCGTAGATCACTTTCAACGCCTGGCTGTGTTCGAGCATGGTCTGGATGCGCAGGTGATGGCGGTCTTCCAGCAGGCTGGTTTCCCGCGACAGCAGGCGTTTGGCCCGGTGGAACTGGTGACGCACCGAATGATCGACCTTGGCCAGCTCTTGCTTGACCAGCGGGCCGATCACCAATTTGCGGTACTGGGCCATGATCTGGAAGCGGTTGTTGAGGATCGCCATGGCGGTGTCCATGTCCAGGCTGCCCTTGCCTTCGACGCGGTGAGCAATCGGTGCGACCCGCTGCACCTTGGCCAGGCGCAGGAAGCAGAAGACCTTGATCCACGCCCAGCCGAGGTCGAATTCCCACTTCTTCACCGACAGCTTGGCCGAGTTGGGGTAGGTGTGATGGTTGTTGTGCAGCTCTTCGCCGCCGATCAGGATGCCCCACGGCACCAGATTGGTTGCCGCGTCACGGCATTCGAAGTTGCGGTAGCCGACGGCATGGCCGAGGCCGTTGATCACGCCAGCGGCCCACACCGGAATCCACATCATCTGGATCGCCCAGATGGTGATGCCGATGGTGCCGAACAGCAGCAGGTCGATCACGCCCATGATCGCCACGCCCAGCAGCGGATAGCGGCTGTAGACGTTGCGTTCGATCCAGTCTTCCGGGCAATTCTTGCCGTAGATGCGCAGGGTTTCCGGGTTCTGCGCTTCGCTGCGATACAGCTCGGCGCCGGTGCGCAGCACCGTGGACAGGCCCTTGATGACCGGGCTGTGCGGGTCATCTTCGGTTTCGCATTTGGCGTGGTGTTTGCGGTGGATGGCGGTCCACTCGCGTGTATTCTGCGCCGTGGTCAGCCACAGCCAGAAACGGAAAAAGTGCTTGAGACCCGCATTCAGCTCGAGCGAGCGGTGGGCCGAGTAACGGTGCAGATAGACCGTGACGGCAACAATCGTCACATGGGTCATCAGCAGGGTGACCGCGACCAGTGACCAGGCCGACAAGCCAAGAAAACCTTCGTACCACATAGGCTATAGGGCCCTCGATAAAGATAAAAACAGCCGTTGCATTATCACTAAGCACACAGATAAAACCAGTCGCCCTTTCAGATAAGAAGTCGCTGAATGTTTCTTCACCTATAATTCCAACCTTTTTGTAGGGACATGGACGACCGAATGTCTGCGACTTACCGCGATGCCTTGCGTGCAGCGCTGCTCTACCTCGTACTCGCCGCCGTGTGGCTGCAGGTTTCCGATCATTTATTAAGCAGATTCTTCGATGACTCCCGTGAGCTGACCCATTGGCAACTGATCAACGGTTATTTGCTGGCAGCGGTCAGCGCCGGGCTGATTTTTCTCGCGCGGGCGCGGCTGTGCGGGTTTCTCGGCATCGGCGCGCATTTGCGCGAGCGCCACAGCGACCGTGAGCGTCTGCGTCAGGCGGCCGCCGTGTTCGACTGCACTCGCGAAGGGGTGCTGGTTACCGACCACCGGGGCCTGATCGTCCACGTCAATCGCGCCTTTATCGAGATCACCGGTTATCGGCGCGACGAGGTCATCGGCCAGCAGCCCAGTCTGTTCAAGTCCGGCCATCATCCGCCGGGCTTCTATCAGGCGATGTTCGCTACCCTCGAGGCTGAAGGTGAATGGAGCGGTGAGATCTGGAACCGGCGCAAGACCGGCGAGATTTATCCACAGTGGCAGACCATTCGGGTGATTCACGATGATTTCGGCCGGCTCAGCCATTACGTGGCGGTGTTTTCCGATATCAGTGCGATCAAGGATTCCGAGTCCGAACTCAAACACCTGGCGCATCACGATCCGTTGACCGATCTGCCCAATCGCCTGCTGTTCAGCGACCGCGCCGAGCAGGCGTTGTCTTCCGCGCAGACACACAAGCGTGGCTGCGCGCTGCTGATGCTCGATCTGGATCATTTCAAGATGATCAACGACAGCCTCGGGCATAACGTCGGCGACCGATTGCTCAAAGCGGTGGCGACGCGGTTGCAGGAACTGTTCGGCCCCGGCATCACCCTCGCAAGGCTCGGCGGTGACGAGTTCGCGGTGCTCGCGGAAAGTTGTCCACAGCCGGCCCAGGCCGCCGCGCTGGCGCAACGGACTCTGGACGCGTTGAAGGAGCCGGTGCTGGTAGATGGCAATCAACTGTTCATCAACGCCAGCATCGGTATCAGCCTGTTTCCCAGCGATGCCCTCAGCGCCGAGCAGTTGTTACGCAACGCCGACAGCGCGCTGTTCAAGGCCAAAAGCAGCGGACGCAATGGCTACGCGCTGTATACCGAAGAGCTGACCGCCCATGCCCAGCAACGGGTCGAAATCGCCTTCGAGCTGCGCCGCGCACTGGAGCAGGAGGAACTGCGCGTCTACTACCAACCGGTGCATGACCTGCAAAGCGGCCGTCTGGTCGGCGTCGAAGCACTGGTGCGCTGGCAGCATCCGCAGCGCGGGCTGGTGTCGCCGGCGGAATTCATTCCGATTGCCGAGCGCACCGGGCTGATCGCCGAGATCGATGCCTGGGTGATGCAGCAGGCCTGCCGACAGATGTGCCAATGGCAGCAGAGCGGTGTAGTGCTGGCGTTCGTCGCGGTGAATGTCTCCTCGCGGCTGTTTGCCCGACGTGAGCTTTTCCAGCAGGTAGCGCAGGTGCTGCACGACACGGGGCTGGATCCGGCGTATCTGGAACTGGAAGTTACCGAAAGCGCGGTGATGGATGATCCGGAAGTGGCGCTGGAACAAATGCATCGCTTGCGCGAACTGGGTGTGCGTCTGGCCATCGATGATTTCGGCACCGGCTATTCGTCGTTGCTGCGGCTCAAGCGCCTGCCGGTGCAGAAACTCAAGATCGATCAGGGCTTCGTCGCCGGGTTGCCGTGGGATGAGGATGACGTGGCGATTGTACGGGTGATCATCGCGCTGGCGCGGAGCATGGGTATGCAGGTGCATGCCGAGGGGATCGAGCAGGCTGAGCAGGCGGCATTTCTGTTGGCGCAGGAATGCGATCTGGGGCAGGGCTACTGGTTTGGGCGGCCGGTGTCTGCGGATCGGCTTGATTGGGCGAAAACGCCATTGACTGGCTGAAAAGACCTATCTGGCTATCACCGACCTTGTGGTGAGGGGATTTATCCCCGTTGGGTCGCGTAGCGGCCCCAAGAAATGGGAATGCTACGCAGTCCAACGGGGATAAATCCCCTCGCCACAAGTTCTTTTGACGAGTTCAAATCAGCGCAAACCCCTTGCCCTCGCTCATAATGGTTTCTAGTTATATAAACATTCTTAAATAGTCTTTTTAAGAATATCCATGCCTCTCTTATATTGCTCCCACGCCGAACGCAGTGCCGCCCACTGCCAGGCAAACCCCCTTCAAAGGAGCAGCACCATGAGCGCATCCCTTCGCAGCGTTGACGGTCAGGACGAAAGCACCATCTTGCGGGAAATCCAGAGCGCCCTGCGCGATCTGCGGTTCGGCGCGGTGGAGATCACTGTGCACAACGCGCAAGTCGTACAGATCGAACGCAAAGAGAAATTCCGTTTGCAGCAACCCGGTAAGCAACCGGGCTGAAATCAAAAGATCGCAGCCTTCGGCGGCTCCTACAGGGGGCTGTGTGCAGGAGCTGGCGAAGGCGGCGGTCTTTCAACGGGACCCGATTCCAGCAATACATAAGAACAAGCCACCACCAGGAATTCCAGGAGCTTTCACCATGTCGTCGATTCGCCGTTATGCTTTGGCCGCGCTGGCCAGTGCCGTGTTTGCCGGTTCCGCCGTTGCCAAGGATTACGAGCTGCTCAACGTGTCGTATGACCCGACGCGCGAGCTGTATCAGGAATACAACGCCGAATTCATCAAGTTCTGGCAGCAGGATCATGCCGGCGACACGGTGAAAATCCAGCAGTCCCATGGCGGTTCGGGCAAGCAGGGCCGTGCGGTGATCGACGGTCTGCGTGCTGACGTGGTGACCCTGGCCCTGGCTGGCGACATCGATGAAATCGCCAAGCTCGGCAAGAGCCTGCCCGCCGACTGGCAGAAGCGTCTGCCGGAGGCGAGCACGCCGTACACCTCGACCATTGTGTTCCTGGTGCGCAAGGGCAACCCGAAAGGCATCAAGGACTGGGGCGATCTGGTCAAGAACGATGTCTCGGTGATCACGCCAAACCCGAAAACTTCGGGTGGCGCGCGCTGGAACTTCCTCGCCGCGTGGGCCTATGGCCTGAAAGCCAACGGCGGTGACGAAGCCAAGGCCAAGGAATACGTGCAAACCCTGTTCAAGCACGTGCCGATCCTCGACACCGGCGCCCGTGGTTCGACCATTACCTTCGTCAACAACGGTCAGGGCGACGTGTTGCTGGCCTGGGAAAACGAAGCGTTCCTGGCGCTGAAAGAAGATGGCGGCGCAGACAAGTTCGATATCGTCGTGCCGTCGCTGTCGATCCTCGCCGAACCGCCAGTGGCGGTGGTCGACAAGAATGCCGAGAAGAAGGGCAACGCGCAGATCGCCGAAGCCTACCTCAAGCATCTGTACAGCCCGGCCGGCCAGGAAATCGCCGCGAAAAACTTCTATCGTCCACGTGACAAGGACGTAGCGGCCAAGTACGCCCAGCAGTTCCCGAAACTGGAACTGGTGACCATCGACAAGGACTTCGGCGGCTGGAAATCCGCGCAGCCGAAATTCTTCAACGACGGCGGCGTGTTCGACCAGATTTATCAGGCGCAGTAATCTCGCCTTCAACCGGCCTGATGTCTGGGCACATGACATGTGGGACTGAGCTTTTGTGGTGAGGGGATAAATCCCCTCACCACAGGGCTCGCTCCCACATTGATGCGTTTTCAACCAGGGACTTTTATGTCGCGTCGTATCTCCCCCGTCATACCCGGCTTCGGGCTGACGCTGGGTTACACCTTGGTGTACCTCAGCCTGATTGTGCTTATCCCGCTGGCGGCGATGTTCGTCCATGCCGCCCAGCTGACCTGGGATCAGTTCTGGACGATCATCTCCGCACCACGGGTGCTGGCTGCATTGAAGCTGAGCTTCGGTACCGCGCTGTGTGCGGCGATCATCAACGGCATCATCGGCACGCTGCTGGCCTGGGTGCTGGTGCGCTACACCTTCCCCGGACGCAAGGTGATCGACGCGATGATCGATCTGCCGTTCGCCCTGCCGACAGCTGTGGCCGGTATCGCGCTGACCGCGCTGTACGCGCCGGCCGGGCTGGTCGGGCAGTTCGCTGCCGACCTCGGTTTCAAAATCGCCTACACCCCGTTGGGCATCACCCTGGCGCTGACCTTCGTCACGCTGCCGTTCGTGGTGCGCACGGTGCAGCCGGTGCTGGCCGATATTCCCCGTGAAGTCGAAGAAGCGGCGGCGTGCCTGGGTGCGAAGCCATGGCAGGTATTTCGCCACATTCTGGTTCCGGCCTTGCTGCCCGCCTGGCTGACCGGTTTTGCGCTGGCGTTCGCGCGTGGCGTCGGCGAGTACGGTTCGGTGATTTTCATTGCCGGCAACATGCCGATGAAAACCGAGATCCTGCCGCTGCTGATCATGGTCAAACTCGACCAGTACGATTACACCGGCGCTACCGCCATCGGCGTATTGATGCTGGTGGTTTCCTTCATCCTGTTGCTGCTGATCAACTTGCTGCAGCGGCGCATCGAAACCCCATAAGGAGGCGCGAACATGTCCCAATCGTCCATTGCGGCCGCCTCTTCGGCCAACGCAGCGCGCCGTGGCAGCGCCACTTCGCGCAGAATCCTGATCGGTCTTGGCTGGCTGATTTTTTTCCTGTTTCTGCTGCTGCCGTTGTTCATCGTCGTATCGCAAGGTCTGAAAAACGGCCTCGGCGCGTTCTTCACCGCGATCTTTGAGCCGGACGCGCTTTCGGCATTGAAACTCACCGTGTTCGCCGTGCTGATCTCGGTGCCGCTGAACCTGGTATTCGGCGTCAGTGCGGCATGGTGCGTGAGCAAATACTCGTTCCGTGGCAAGAGCATGCTGGTCACGCTGATCGACCTGCCGTTCTCGGTGTCGCCGGTGATCGCCGGTCTGGTCTACGTGCTGATGTTCGGTGCGCAGGGCCTGTTCGGGCCGTGGTTGCAGGATCACGACATCCAGATCGTCTTCGCCCTGCCGGGCATTGTGCTGGCGACGATTTTCGTCACCGTGCCGTTCGTGGCCCGTGAACTGATTCCGCTGATGCAGGAACAAGGCACTCAGGAGGAGGAGGCCGCGCGTCTGCTCGGTGCCAATGGCTGGCAGATGTTCTGGCACGTCACCGTGCCGAACATCAAGTGGGGCCTGATTTATGGCGTGGTGCTGTGTACCGCGCGGGCCATGGGCGAGTTCGGTGCGGTGTCGGTGGTTTCCGGGCACATTCGCGGGGTGACCAACACCCTGCCGCTGCACGTCGAGATCCTCTACAACGAATACAACCACGTGGCCGCGTTCGCCGTGGCGAGCCTGTTGCTGATCCTGGCGCTCTTCATCCTGCTGCTCAAGCAGTGGAGCGAAAACCGTATCAACCGCCTGCGCGCCAGCGCCGCGGAGGAATAATTCATGTCGATCGAAGTGCGTAACGTCAGCAAGAATTTCAACGCGTTCAAGGCGCTGGACAACATCAGCCTGGATATCCACAGCGGTGAGCTGGTCGCGCTGCTTGGCCCGTCGGGCTGTGGCAAAACCACCTTGCTGCGCATTATTGCCGGTCTGGAAACCCCGGATCAGGGCAACATCGTTTTTCACGGCGAGGACGTTTCCGGCCACGATGTGCGTGATCGTAACGTTGGTTTCGTGTTCCAGCATTACGCCTTGTTCCGTCACATGACGGTGTTCGACAACGTCGCGTTCGGCCTGCGCATGAAACCGAAAAACCAGCGCCCGAGCGAAAGCCAGATCGCCACCAAGGTTCACGAACTGCTGAACATGGTGCAACTGGACTGGTTGTCGGATCGCTACCCGGAGCAGTTGTCCGGTGGCCAGCGTCAGCGTATCGCCCTGGCCCGTGCGTTGGCGGTGGAACCTAAAGTGCTGCTGCTGGATGAACCGTTCGGCGCCCTCGACGCCAAGGTGCGCAAGGAACTGCGGCGCTGGCTGGCGCGGCTGCACGAAGATATCAACCTGACTTCGGTGTTCGTGACCCATGACCAGGAAGAAGCGATGGAAGTCGCCGACCGTATCGTGGTGATGAACAAAGGCGTGATCGAGCAGATCGGCTCACCGGGCGACGTCTACGAAAACCCGGCCAGCGACTTCGTTTATCACTTCCTCGGCGACTCGAACCGCTTGCTGCTGAGCGATGACAACCATGTGCTGTTCCGCCCGCACGAAGTGTCGTTGTCCAAGCATGAGCTGGAAGATCACCACGCCGCTGAAGTGCGCGATATCCGCCCGCTGGGCGCGACTACCCGGGTTACCTTGAAAGTGGAGGGGCAGACCGATCTGATCGAAGCGGAAGTGGTCAAGGATCACGACAGCCTGATCGGTCTGGCCAAGGGTGAAACCCTGTTCTTCAAGCCGAAGGTCTGGCAGAAAGTCGCCAATATTTAAAGGCAAAAGCTTCGCGAGCAGGCTCGCTCCCACAGGGAAAACTCATTCCAAATGTGGGAGCGAGCCTGCTCGCGAATACGATCTAGACAGCAGCGCGATTCGGATTGACCCGCACCACCCCCGCCCGCAACTCGATCTCTTGTTTCAATTCCTGCCGCAGCCCGAGCATGAACGCCAGCTCGGCCACGACAAACAACGGCCCGACAATCAGTCCGCTGATGTCATCGACAAATGCCGGTTTGCGCCCTTCATAGTGATGCCCGACAAACTGGATCACCCAGCCGATCACGAACATCGCCAGGCCGCTGCTCAGCCAGACCAGGGTGCTCTGCTGCGCCAGCGCATGCCCGGCCCACACCGACAGCCCCATCAATACCGTCATCAACACGCCAAGCTTCAACTCCAGACGCAGGTAAAACCACGCCGAGGCCAGCGCCACCACAACGGCTGGAGATATCCACAGCCCGCCCAGCTCCCACTGCGGCCGAGACAGCAGGACAGCCACCGCCACCACGATCAGCGGAATGCCGATAAAGTGGCTGGCAATGTTGCGCGGGTCGCGGTGGTAGGCGGCGTATTGACTGAGGTGGTCGACGAGGCTTTTCATTGTTGTTCCTCCGGTGGGGTTGAATGCATCATCCCTCGGGATCCGCGTTCGCTCTGTCGGGCAGGCGACACTCCAGGAGTGGTTATGCAAATTCGTGCACGGTTGCTCAGCGGCCAGTGGTTCAGTCATTTGCCTGCATCTTTTCAGGATAGCCTGCTGGCGCTGGCTCGGGAGCGGCGGCTGACGGCGGGACAACGACTGTTCCAGCGTGGCGATGCGCCGTGCGGTCTGTATGCAGTGCTCGATGGCGCCGTGCGCATTGGCGCGGTGAGCGAGCAGGGCAAGGAGGCCTTGCTGAGTCTGGTGGAGGCGCCGCACTGGTTCGGCGAAATCTGCCTGTTCGACGGTCAGCCACGTACCCATGACGCCTATGCGGTCGGGCCATGTACCTTGCTGAATATTCCCCAGGCGGCGTTGCTCAAATTGCTCGACGAACAGCCACAGTACTGGCGGCATCTGGCGCTGCTGATGAGCCACAAATTGCGCCTGGCCTTCATCAATCTCGAACAGCTGAGCCTGCTGCCAGCCCCGGCGCGTCTCGCCCATCGGCTGCTGATGATTGCCGAAGGCTACGGCGAACTCGACGCACCACGCCGGACGCTGCAACTGCCGCAGGAGCAATTGGCTGCAATGTTGTCGCTGTCGCGGCAGACCACCAATCAGATCCTCAAAGATCTGCAGGGGCAGGGGATTATCGGGCTCGCATACGGCGAAATCGAAATTCTCGATGCGGTGAGATTGCGTGCCTTGGCCACGATCTGAAAACTGAAACCGATCCAATGTCGGAACTGGCACCTGTGGCGAGGGGATTTATCCCCGCTGGGGCGCGAAGCGGCCCTGAAAAAGGCACTGCTGCGCACTCCAGCGGGGATAAATCCCC